>JANWYL010000287.1 GCA_025056955.1 Sandaracinaceae bacterium
CGTCAGGACGACCCACTGACTCAGAGGGGGGTAATTCGCGTTTGGTGAATATAACGATCTCAAGGCCGGTTGTTTTGGTTTTTTTACGCAGTTGGGGGTTCCATTGCAATAAATCCTCGTAGCTTACCCTGTAGCGCGCAGCGACATCTTGCAAGCGCTCCTTTGGTCGGAGGCGATGGGTGTGGCGGAAGCCTTTGCCGACAACCAGGGCATCACCTGCTCGAAGTCGATTGAGGTTGCGACCAGGGTTTAAGTGCATAAGTGTTTGCAAAGTGATACCAAATCGGCGGGCAATGCGGGTGGCTGTGTCCCCTCTCGAGATGATATATGGAATATCACTCAGCTGGGCGTTGGCCTTCTGTGAGAGCAAAAGAAGGAAGAGAAAGGCAAGAAGGGAGAGACATCTCATCTCATGGGAATGGTAAGGTGCAAAGGGCAAAGACAGCAAAAATCAGGTGAATACGGGCCCATGGCCAGAACGAGGGTCAGTCACCCCGCAGGGAGCTTCCGTAATACCCCGGATCTTCGGTGATTCCGAGGGTGTAGCTTGCGCCAACCCCATCTCTTTCGAAGGTACCCACATAAATTTCGACTTCTCCACGCAAATTTGTGAGATCGATGAGAGGGTTGAAGGGGGTGCTTGGATCTTGAGAGTCGTCATTGCATACCCATTGGCCTTCTGGTGTGCGCACGAGCAGGGTGAGGTCGTGGCTTGGGTTATCAACCACGATTCGCAGGAAGGGAATGGTTTTGCCTACCTTGAGAATGTGCTGTGGTGCTTCGGGATAAAACCCCTGGCAATGCATGGGCCCGTTGGCTCCATTAAGGTTACCTCCGGCGCTTCCCTGTGCGCGGACAACTTTTGGAAAGAAGCGAGGGTGGGAGATAGGGATGAAATTGGAAAGTGGAGTGGGTCTGGGGAGAGTAGGAGAGGGGAGAGGAGGTTCTGGCGAGGCTGCCGAATTCTCAGAACCAGCGTTGGTATTAGTGGTTTGGTCAATCGGTGAAGGGGAGGTGATGCCAGAAGCAGAAGAGGCTCCACACGATGGCAATAAAACCACAAGAGAGCCGAGCGCAAGGAGTAGGCGCAACATCGATAAGGTGAAGGATTGAAGAAAGATGCACATGCGTCAATTGGTGGGGGACGTAAACGATGGGCGCGATAAATTTGGTGTGCTACAAGGAGCCTATGCAGACGATTTTCGCACCTGGTCTTCTGGCTGGCGAGGTGGCCATCATTACAGGTGGAGGCACCGGGATTGGCCGTGCCATCGCGCGGGAGATGGGTATGCTGGGGAGCCAGCTCGTATTGGCTGGAAGGCGGCTTGAGCCTCTTCTAGATGCCAAAGCAGAGCTCGAATCACAAGGTGTGAGCGTGTGGGTGCGGCCAACGGATATCCGAAAGGTGGACGAGGTTGAGGCCTTGGTTCAAGGAGCCCTCGAACATTTTGGCAAGATCACCATCCTTGTGAACAACGCAGGTGGCCAGTTTCCAAGCCCCGCTCAGCACATCAGCCCAAAAGGTTTTGAAGCGGTTGTGCGCAACAATTTGCTGGGCACCTGGAACATGATTTGGTCGGTTGCGAACCGCGCGATGATACCGGCTCGGCGAGGCCGCATCATCAACATCACAGCGCAGGTAGAAAGAGGGTTTCCAGGCATGGCACACACAGGTGCTGCGCGAGCAGGCGTGCAAAATCTCACCCGCACCCTTGCGGTTGAATGGGCTTGCCATGGGATTCGAATCAACTGCGTGGCTCCGGGCGTCATCCGGAGTTCGGGGATTGAGCAGTATCCACCAGAACTTATCGAGGCAAGCAGACGCGCGATCCCCCTCAAGCGATTGGGTACCCCTGAGGAGGTGAGTCATTTGGTGGTCTATTTGTCATCAAGGGCAGCGGACTACATCACAGGACAAACCTTCATCATCGATGGGGGACAAGCACTTTGGTCAAGCCCATGGGAAATCCCAGATGAGGTACTGCCTTAATTCCTTGCTTCAGGAAGCGTCGTGAGGAAGGATATGGTGGGTGAGGAAGAAGTGAGAGAGCAAGGCCGTTGGGTGAATGATGGGAGGCGGAATGCCATCCTGCCAGATCCCCCATTGCCATCCCCTGCGACTCCTGAAGGTGAAATGTTGAAAGAGGCTTTGTCGTTGTATCGAAAAGGAGATTTTCGGACGATGCGCAACCTTCTTCTTCCCCTTTTGAAATCGAAGGATCCAGCAGTTTCGGATGCGGCCAGGGAGCTTTTGCAACGCATTTCGGTAGACCCTGTGGTTGTTGTGTTTTTGGTTGGTTGCCTGATTGCATGGATGATTGTTGTTGGGTTGTATGTGCTCTAAGAAAGGATTGTGAAGATTTCCCTCCCTCTTGCGATCAGATCGGAGCGGCAACAACGATCAAGGTATGAAAAAAGATAAATGGTTGGAACTCTGCATCGGGAGGAGAGGAAAAAGCAGTATCCCGCGGGCATGCGCTCGTTTGATGGTGCTTTGGGGCGTTGGTTTCGCATGGGCATGTGGGAGTTCGCAATCAAACAAAGCGACACTGCGAGTGGGGGAGGTGGCTCCTGAAATCATGCTTCAGAACCAAGATGGCAGGCTGCGTACGCTTTCAGAACATCGGGGGAAGCCTGTGGTTCTCTACTTTTATCCAAAAGACGCAACTCCTGGGTGCACCAAAGAAGCATGTGCGTTTCGCGACGCTTGGGAACGCATCCAAGCGCAAGGGGCTGTTGTTTACGGCATCTCGACAGACGATGTCGATTCGCATCGCCGATTCCACTCCGAACATCGCTTGCCTTTCGATTTGCTTGCAGACCGCGAAGGGAAAGCGTGCCGAGATTATGGAGTTCCACTCTTTATGGGTTTGGCTTCGCGGATGACCTTTATTGTTGATTCAGAAGGGCGAATTGCGCGCGTCTTCCCAGAGGTCGATCCCGCAGTTCATGCCGACCAAGTGGTTGAAGCACTTGAAGAGCTGAAGAAGTCCAAATAACTAAACAACTAACTCACGCGAAATATTTTTTGGATTTAGAATCAAGTTCATTTTCGAACAAATACAGCATCGATGAGAATTACATGGCCATCGGGTG
>JANWYL010000288.1 GCA_025056955.1 Sandaracinaceae bacterium
CAGAGAGCATCAACACCAACCCACCAAAAATCCGCACAAGCAACGAAGATGGGAGCATGCGAAAGCCAAAAACCCCCACCGGAAGCCCAAGCAACATCCAAGGTGTCACCTCTTTGAGAATCCACCCCCAATGCACCTTTTTACGACCTTTCCACCAAAGGCAAAGAGACAAAACCAAATTCCAAAAAACGAGGGGTGGAAGCAAAAGACGGGCATCGATCCATAGCACACCCAAAGCCAATGCGATAAGGGTTGCACCAAAGCCCAAAGCAGCCTCTATCGCAAAAGAAAAAGCAACACTTCCAAAAATCAGAAAAAACGCCCCAACCGACATAGCCGCATTCTTCGAGACGGTTGCTTTCCCTCTGATCACCTAGCCCATCTTGCTTGGGTGATTGAGAAGAAAAAACAAGGTGTCGAGCCAAAGTGCGATGACCTCGTCTTTGGAGATCGGGCGACCTTGAATCCATTCAATCGTCGATGCTTCAACAAAGGCAATGAACGACCTCACCAAAAGGCGTAAACGAGGAGAAACCTTGCCATCAAGGTGGGAAAGGATCTGTTCCGCAATTCGCTCCCGCGTGCGTTCAACGATGGCAAGAACTTGGGGATCTGCACCGATACCCCCACGCAAAAGCCCGACGAAAGCAACCGAATGGGCCTCTGCAAAATCGAGGTAGTTTCTCAGCCCCTGTTCTGCCCTTTCGCGAAGTGAAGAGGATGCATCGACGGAAATCGCCCGAAGCAAGCGCTGGGCGGCATGTTCGACCACAGCGAGGTAAAAACCACGTTTGTCGCGAAAGTAATGATAGAGTAAGCCCTTTGAAATTCCTGCCCTTTTCGCAATCTCTTCAATTGAAACTTCGTCGTATGGCATCTGACTGAACAGGGTTTCACCAAGAGCAACCAGCTGATCCCTTCGAATTTCACCCCTGAGGCGGCCTGGGGGGGCCCTTCGACCCGACCGCATGCTTCCTTTTAACCCATTTTGCTCGAAACCATCACCATCTAGCATGTTTTCATGCTCCCCTTTTTTGCGATCTTGCATCTGGCTCATGGGTTCCCCCTCTCAAATTTTCCTTACGAACTCCCTTCTTTTCCGCCAAGCAACTGAAATTGGTACAAAATTAAGAGGGTGAAATCATCTGTTGCTTCGCACGAGCAAATGGTTGAAAAAGAGGGTGAGACCAGCAGCACCTGAGGTGATGGACACAATGAGTGAAAAATCAGCCAACTTGGAAAAGGTGCGCCCTCTTTCAGCGTATTCTTCGGCCTCCCGAACGGTGTTCATGCGCTCTGGAACTGAAAGGGATGCGTCGTCAATCCGAGCCACTGCCCGATCGAATTCCGTTTTGAGGAAAAGGGTGCATGCTCCAAACCCAGCGAAGGCAAGCACCCCCACAATCGAGACACCAACCATCACCCAGGCAAAATCCAAGGGGGTTTCGGAATCAAGCCGACCATGGAACAAGCTCCCTGTACCAATCAACTCTGTGCCACCTCCAAAAGGACGAGGACAAAGGCCTTGGTGTACATCTTTTTCATCCAAGCCACCCATTGGCTCACCACAAGGTTGCAAAAGCGGCGGCCTGACTTTTGGCGAGGCATTCCCTAGATCACCCTTTGAAGGTAACTCCATTTCTTTGCGCACCAAGTTCGATTGCCCCTTCGCCTCCCCTGCCTCAAAAGGCAAAAAGGCGATCCAAAGGGTAAAAATCACCTTCCGAAAACCCATTCCTTAGAATCCCTCCCGTTGGCTAATCCTCATATCGCACTTCGATTGAACTATGCAACAACGAAGCAATGGCTGGCACCTCACTGCGGATATTTGCGGCAGACAATGGTCTTTTTGCCACCACCTCAACCATTGCAACGCATTGGGTTGAATTCACCTCCCACATTCGCACCGAGACCGAACGAACATCTGGTATTGAAGCGATGGAGTTGCGCAATGCTTCCACCTTTTCTTTCGGAGGGCAAGGATCGAGAAGAAGACGTGCTGTATCTCTGGCAAGCCCCTTCGACCAAATAGCGATAAGGAGTGCACCGACCAAAGCAGCCAAGGTGTCCAACCAAGTGATGCCCAGCCAATGCCCCATGATAAGCGCAAAAATGGCCAGGGCACTGGTTGCGGAATCAGCGAGAAGGTGGAGGTAGGCGCCGCGAAAATTGTGGTCATGGTGATGGGGATTTCCCTCTGATCCGTGAAGGTCAGAATGACTCCCATGAACCCCGAAGCGCAAAATTCCAAGTGAAACCAAGTTGACGCAAAAACCGATCACTGCTGCAGGTAAAGCAGAAGCAAAGGCGATCTCTTCTGGGTGAAAGATGCGCTCTATGGCCTCAACACCCATGAACATTGCAACAACACCCAAAGCCACCGCGCTCGCAAAACCTGCAAGGGCATTCACCTTGACAGTCCCAAAAGCGAGCGAGGCATCCTTTGAATGAGTTCGGGCATACCAATAGCCAAACACCGTGATGCCAAGCGCCCCTGCATGGGTGGCCATGTGCCAAGCGTCGGCTTGAAGTGCCAATGAAGCGCTCCACACCCCGACCAGCAACTCCACAACCATCGTCACAAGGCTCAACCACAAAACCAGCCGGGCGCGTCTTTCATGAGGGGCCCACTCATGCCCTTCAAAAGGGCGCAAAAGATTCTCCTCCCCAACTTCAGAGGCAGGACGACGGGACATCCACAACCTCTCGACGCAACGAACAAGCTTGAGCTCCGATAATCAGTGCAGGCAGATCGCAGCGATTCCTCTCGCTTCGATCGTTCATGGCAAAAGCAACCACCCGTAGGGAGCCTAGCTCTCGATCAATTGAGATCCAAGGAGGATCAAGTGGAAAAGGCAACATCGCAAAACCATCTCCCTCAAAATTCGCTTGCTTTCGACTCGAAGATACAGTGGATTGTCACAGCCCTCACGCTAAGCGCTTGCTCTGGGGCCGTCTGGATCATCTCGAGCGGAACTCCCCCCGTTAGCCACCATCTCTTGAAGGAAATTGCTCCTTCCACCATGAGGCTCGATTTTCTTGGGAGCGCTGTGATTGGCTGGGCGGGGGTTTTGGTGAGCTTTGCTCGCAT
>JANWYL010000289.1 GCA_025056955.1 Sandaracinaceae bacterium
GCCACGCTCGCAACGTGTTGGTTGCCTCAGCAGAGGCGGTTGTCGCAATTGGTGGAGGCGCGGGCACTCTTTCAGAGATGGCGTTTGCTTGGATTTATGGCCGCTTGCGGGTTGCCCTTGTGGGAGTGGGAGGTTGGAGTGAAAAATTGGCAGGGCACTCGATTGATGAGAGAGGGGGCTTTGGTGGGGAGAAAGAGGCCCGCGTGCTTTGTGCGTCAACACCAGAGGAGGTGCTTTCCCTGCTCAAAGAAAGGGTGTGACTTCCACATTCCAATTCACGCTCTTTTAGAACCGCCGAATTCTCCTCAAAGGGTGTACCCATCACCCAAAGGAGGGGTTTGAGTAGTGGCTAGGTGCGAGAAGTTGCTGGGTCAAGCAACTTCCCAAGGGATGAATGAGCATGAAGTTGTCTATGCTGCTTGCGACAAATTTTCGAGGAAGCGGATGGCAGTTGCCACACCAAACCCGGTCCCTCCCTTTGGGGAAATTCCGTGGGCTCGCTCAAGGAAGGCAGGCCCAGCAATATCGAGGTGGAGCCATTTGGTCTTTCCAACGAATTCTCTCAAAAAGAGCGCGGCAGTGATTGCGCCGCCATAACGCTCGCCGACGTGCTTGATATCGGCCACATCGCTTCGCAGCATTTCTCGAAGCTCGTTGTCAAGGGGCATGCGCCAGAACGACTCGCCTTCAATTGAAGCGGCTTGAAGATAACGCTGGGCAAGCTCATCATCGTTGGCAAAAAGTCCAGCCGTCCAAGGGCCAAGCGCCACCATGCAAGCTCCTGTGAGGGTGGCGTGGTCGATCAAGTAGTCGGGGGCCAGCTGAGATACGGCATACGCCAACACATCGGCGAGCACAAGGCGCCCCTCTGCGTCGGTATTAACGATTTCCACTGTTTTGCCTTCGTAGCTCTTGTAGATGTCGCCGGGACGGTAGGCGGCAGGGCCAGTCATGTTCTCGGTTGCCCCGAAAAGCCCATGGACTTCCACCGGCAGTCCAAGACGTGCAGCTGCCACCACGATGCCGATCGTTACCGCGGCCCCCGCCATATCGCACTTCATGTCTGCCATGCTGTTTGCTGGCTTGATGCAAAGCCCTCCGGAGTCGAAGGTCAAGCCTTTGCCCACAAAGGCCACACGGGCGCTCGGAGAACCCTGCGGGCGATAGTGCAAGTGAACCAGGCGAGGCTCTTCTGCAGAACCACGGTTGACTGCAAGAAACAGATTCATCCCAAGTTTTTGTAGCCCTTCCCGATCCCATTCCCTAAACTCGAGCCCCAATCGGCGTGCCCACTCTTCGGCACATTTGGCCATGGCGCGAGGCGTCATTTCGTTGGGAGGGGCGTTGACAAGGTCTCGGACAAGCGTGATTGCCTCGCCAATGATTTGACCGCGCTCCAATGCTTGAGTCCCTTTTTGGACTTCATTCGGTGTGAGGATGAAAACCTGCTCGAGGTTGCGCTTGGGCACCCTCTCTCCTGTAAGGTAGGCAGTGTACCGGTAAGCACCGGTAATCACTCCTTCTGCTGCGGCCCGGACGCTGTCCTCATCATTGGAGGGAAGGGCGATGGCTGCGCTTGAGCACTTAAATGCCGCCTGCGCGGCTCGGGCGGCAAGAATCCGCGCATTTCGAGGGTGCAGGTGATCATCACCCATGCCCACAAGAAGCACCTGCTGGGCTCCGATCCCAGCCACGTGGACGCGCAGGATCTCCCCGCTTTTTCCATTGAAATCTTCAAGCTTTGCAGCTTGGTGCAAAGCGCCATTCGTGGCAAGGTCGAGCTGGTGAAAGGACCCGCTTCCAGTGAGGTCTGAGGGCGACACTGGAATGGCCAACAGATCAACGCGAATATCGTTCAATGGTGCATTTGAAAGGGTCAGTTTCATGGTTGCTAGCACTCCGTTATAGGAGAACCGAAGGGTTAGACCATCCTACGCCTCGAATTCAAATGCGCAATCTCTTGCCTGATGGCGTTCGCCGGCCCCTGGCGGGCGCCAACGCCAAAAGCATTCAAAAAACTCAGCAAAATGCAATGCAAAGGGCCGGAACAAAGCATGTATGGACGGGGGGCTGCTCCATTCAGCGAACCAGAAACAACCGAAGGAGGTACCATGAACACGCGGAAAACCCAATTGGCTGTTTACGGCATCATCGAGCAGCCCCAAAGTGGTCGAACCCTATGGCTTCGTGTGGGGACTGCCTTCCGCAACCGCGATGGCAGCCTCAACGCGGTACTGTACGCCACACCCACGGGCGGTGTGATCCACATTCGCCCCTTGCGCTTAAAAGAGGGCGAGGAAATGCCATCAGGAGAGCAAAGGTTTAAAGCCAGCAACACAGAAAGCGCAGAGGCAGCCGGCACAAGCCTTTCGAGCCAGACCATTCAGCCTCGGGAGGGAGAGCAAGGCGGGCCTTCTGACAAAGCAAGCACTCGGCGGCGAAGCCTTGGAGCAAGGGACTGGTCTTCGCCTCAAGCCACAGCAGGCCATTCGAGCGCTTCAGCATAGGCCACGAGGTGCAGGAGGAGAAAATGCGAAAGGGCTGGCTTAAAGCACATATCAGCTTTTTGTGGCTGTTTTTTATGGCACAGACTGGCTTCCTTGGCCATGGATCAAGCGTGGCCTGGGCTCAAGCGCGGGGAGCGCCAATTCTGGACTTTGCTCAAGAAACTTCTGCCCAAGGAGTTGTGAATATCCAAACAGCAAGTGCCGAGGAGTTGCAACGCTTGCCTGGAATTGGCCCCTCCAAGGCGGAAGCGATCATCGCGTATCGCTCTCGCCATCCCTTTCGGCGGATCGAAGACATCATGCGTGTCCGAGGGATTGGACGTGCCACTTTCAGGCGCCTACAGCCCTATCTTACGGTCAGTGGGCCCACAACCCTCCTTTCAAAGGTTCACCTGCGTGCCAAAAAGTGAGAGTGAATGACCCTGTCCAAGAGGGCTTGACTCACTCCATGGCCGTCAAACGGCTGCGGACTCGCCTTATCTCTGCGCCGAGCGCGGACAGTTTGGCCTCGATGCGCTCGTAGCCTCGGTCGATGTGATGGACCTGTTCGACGACGGTTTCTCCATCGGCGATGAGCC
>JANWYL010000028.1 GCA_025056955.1 Sandaracinaceae bacterium
GAGCAGCGAAGCGGACATTGACGCTTTGCTTGCAGGCGCTCTGGGCGGTGGCCGTAAGCCTCAGGAATCTGGCGGGGGAGGTGGTGCAGGGGGAGGTGGTGGTGCCCCAGTCGACGGTCCCGAAACTCCTTCTCGTCAAGATGTCATGAATGCCATGCAGGCTGTGCAGGGGGCTGTTGCTGCGTGTGGCAATGGGGAGCATGGAACGGCCACCGTTTCTGTGACTGTAACGGGCGCAACTGGCAGAGTGAGCTCTGTCAACGTGACAGGCCAGTTTGCTGGAACGCCGGTTGGTTCTTGCATCGCGAGGGCAGTGCGTGAGGCCACCTTCCCCCGCTTCACTCGACCCACCTTTACCTTCACCTATCCATTCCGAATCTAAGGGGTGGCCGAGCGTTTCCCTTGCCATGGAAGTTGCGAAAGGAAAGCTCCGTCCGAGGTACCTTGCGGTTCGCGTCTTATACCGTGTCATTAAGGATGGGGCGTGGGCTGCTCCCCTTTTAGATGCTTTGTTGCAATCACATGCTTTTTCCCTTCAAGAGCGCCAAAAGGTCACGGATCTCGTTTATGGTGCACTGCGTGCCCGCGAGGATCTCGAAAAACGGCTTGAACTTTTTTTGAAAAGGGGGCGTTTGGTTGATCTTGAGCCATGGACGAGGGCTTCCCTTCTGGTTGCGGCCTATGAGCTTCTTTTCACCCAAGCCAAAGCCTGGGCGGTCCTTGATGAAATTGTCGAAGGAGTGAGGTATGAACGAGGCCCTGGCATGGCGGCTTTCGCAAATGCCGTGCTTCGACGCCTTGCTGTGGAGGGCTTGGGCACCCAAGCTTGCCCGCCTGTAAGCCTTCCCAATTGGCTCAAAGAGCGTCTGTGCGAAGACCTTGGCCCAGATCGGGCACACGCATTCATTGAGGAGCGGGTTCTGCCTCCTCCAACGACCATTCGCGCCCGGGTTGATCGCAAGCTGCTTGCTGCACGCCTTCAGGAGGCTTGTCCTGAAGCTCAAATCCACGAAGGTGCGCTTTCGCCTTGGGCCTTGCTCATGCGCCGTGTTGGCTCTCCCCGCAACCTGCCGGGATATGCCGCAGGCGATTTTTGCGTCATGGATGAAGGGAGCCAATTTGTGGCCTTGGGCCTTGGTGCATTGTCTGGCGAGCGCATCCTCGATGCTTGTGCTGGGCGCGGTGGGAAGAGCCTTGCCCTTTTGGACATGACTCAAGGCCAGGTACGCCTTTGGGCTTGTGATGCTTTTCCAAACAAGCTCGACATTTTGGTGCGCGAGGCCAAGCGCCTTGGGCACACATCATCTGCGTTGACCACCCTCGCCCTTGATTGGCGGTTGGGGAAGGGTGGGATCGAAGATGCTTTTTTTGACCGCATCCTGGTTGATGCCCCCTGCACGGGTGTTGGCACCATTCACCGAAAGCCAGAGCTCACCTTACGCCTCACCCAGTCGAGCATCGAAGGTGTTATCCAGCTCCAATCCCAGATTGTTCAAAGGGTGTGGCCGTTGCTTCGCAAGGGTGGGATGCTGCTTTATGCTGTGTGTTCTCCTCTTCGAGTGGAGGTGTTTGGTGCGATTTCATCCCTTCTCCAGGACGGTGATGCCAAGGTGGTTGATGATCCAATCTCTGGGTTTGCCCCCGACCCAGATGGGGTGTTGAGGATAGGCCCATGGAATGACCCAAACCGTTCTTGTGATACCTTTCAGATCATTCGCATCAAACGGTGCTGAGCGATCAATTGAGGTCAACAACAACCAAAACCGCTCGTTAACAATTATTCATTTCCTTAGGTAGGTCAGTTGGGCTTTATTTACGTGTGTCAACTTTCGAGGATGGGTTTGTGATGGGCGGAAGTTGGGAGCTTACCCAGCTGCAAAAGGGGGCTTTTCGAGTGCGTTGTTGCATCGGAATTTGAATGACCTGAGGAGTTTGGGGCCACTTCTTTAACACGTGCCCCCAATCACCTTTTCGATGTCTTCTACCTCCTTGGGGATCGAGTCGGTCAGGCACTCGGCCCCATCCTGGGTGATCAGGAGATCGTCTTCAATGCGGATGCCACGGACATCACTAAAGCGGTTCAAGATGTCCACATTGACAAAGCGATGAACCAATGGTGCATTTTGGGGGTGAGCCAACCACCCTTTTGAGTGATAAAACCCGGGTTCGATTGTGACAACCATTCCTGCTTCAAGGTCGCGGTCAAGACGCAGGTATCGGAGGGAAGGGTGAGTGCTTCGAAAGCGCCCTGGTGCATACCCTGCACGATCTCCCAAATCTTCCATGTCATGGACGTCAAGCCCAAGAAGGTGGCCGAGGCCATGAGGAAAAAAGAGGGCGAGGGCCCCTTCTTCGATCAATGTTTCTGGGCCGCCATTGCGGAGAATACCGAGCTCAAGAAGCCCCTCAGCGAGGATGCGCGAAGCGAGAAGGTGAACATCGCGAAAGCGAACACCTGGTCGAAGGGCGGAAATAGCGCCTTTTTGTGCTTCAAGAACCAATTCGTACACCGCTCGTTGGGTTGAAGAAAAGCGCCCAGAAACAGGGATGGTGCGTGTCACATCGGAAGCCCACCCGGTTGGGGATTCGGCACCCGCATCGATCAAGAGAAGATCACCCTCTTCAAGGATATGGTTGGAATCCCGAGCATGCAGAATTTCACCCTTTGGGGTGACGATTGGTTCATAGGCAGGGGTGCAATGGTTATGCGCAAATAGGGCGAGCAGGGTGGCACGGATTTCCCATGCACCACGGCCGACCCGCGTGCTGCGCATTGCTTCCAAGTGGGCTTGCTTGGTGATGCTGGCAGCATGGCGCACTTCGGCGATGGCCGCCTCATCGTGATGCAGGCGAAGGGAGATGATGGCATCGGCCAGGGCTTCGTCGATGGGTGAAAGCGAGGAAGCAGAGACGATTCTCCCGATCAATTCTTGTTGGATCAGGCGGGTTTTTTCATCGTGCACTGGGAGCGATGCGATGGCTTCTTTTCGGAACGATCCTTTGAGGCCTTCGAATGGTTGTGCCTCGATCCCAAGCAGTGATGAGATGGTTTCAAGGGAGGGTGATGGGCCATGCCAAAGTTCGTCATCAGGTGATGGAGTCGGAACGAAAAGGGTGCTTGAACCATCTGGATGGACGAGAATGGCAGCACCCTCTATCGACATACCGACAAGGTAGAGAAAATGGCTTGAAGCCCGAAAAGGGTATGTGTTGGCAGGAAAATTGCGCGGTGGTGCATGGCCAGCAAAGATCAGGGCAGGCGAGCGCAGCTTTGAGGCGAGGGATTGCCTGCGCTTCAAAAAGGTGTGTTGCAGTGAAGGCATGGCGCTTTCCATGTGGTGAGGATAAGATTGACTTTGCTTTCACGCATCCCTGGAAAACCACTTCTATGGCTAAGGAGAAGCGCTTGGACGGAGAGACAGGGCTCCTCGAGTTAGAGGAGCGCGGGTTTTGGGGTGGTCCGATTCCTTTGCGCGTGCGGGTAGTTGAAGGGCCCGACCAGGGCCTTGAGCGCTTGCTTGAGAGCGGTGGCCTTGTCGTGGGGACGAGTCCAGAGGTCGATCTGGTCCTTTCTGATCGCACGGTTTCGCGTCGTCATTTGGAGATCGCCTTGGTTGAGGCAGGCGTGCGGGTTCGCGACCTTGGTTCGCGGAATGGCACCTTCGTTGGCGAGCATCGGATCGAGTCGGCAGTGCTTCCTATAGGTTCTGAGCTGCGCTTGGGGAGGACACGACTGGCTTTTCTTTCAGCCCTTGGTCAGGGGACGGTTGACGTGTCTCAGCGCATCCGCTTTGGCCGCCTGGTGGGTCAGAGTCAGGCCATGCGGCAGGTTTTTGCTTTGCTCGAGCGCGCTGCAAAGAATCAGGTGCCAGTTTGGATCCACGGCGAGGCAGGTGTGGGGAAGACACTGGCTGCACGGGCGCTTCATGATGCGCGCTCTCAACCTCCTCTGCGGCGAGAAGGGATTTTGGTGGAGCTCGACCTTTCGCGAGGAGCCCAAGCGGGAGATCACTTACTCAAGGTGGCCAAGGGGGGCACAGTGCTTTTGGATCGCATCGATGAGGCGCCGCTTTTTGTGCAGCAAGAAGTGGGGGTACTGCTCGATCGCGCCGAACGGGAGGAAGCCGATGTGGCCTGGGTTGCGGTGTCGCGGGCTGATCCCAGAGAGCTGGTTGAGGGCGGTTGGCTCCGACGCGATCTCTACTTTCACTTGGCTTCCCTTCGGATCACGTTGCCTCCACTTCGGGAACGTCGGGAGGATTTGCCTCTTCTGATCGATGCGATTGCTCGCGATCTCGGCTATCCCGAATTTCGGCTTTCTCCTGAGGAAATCGCTCAGCTTCGGGCTCAGCCGATGGAGGGCAATGTGCGAGAGCTGCGTCGGATCATTGAAGAGGCGCTCTTGCGCTCACCGCGAGGAAAGGGCACACCCCTTACGCCTGACGAATCGGCGTTTGCGATGACGGAAGAGATTTCTCGATTGCCATTCAAAGAAGCCAAAGAGCGTCTGCTTGAGGCCTTTGAGCGCAACTATATTGCGGCTTTGCTCGAGCGGGCAGGCGGCAATTTGGCGCGGGCTGCAGATGAGGCTGGCATGGATCGCAGCCATTTTGCGCGCCTCGCGCGTAAGCATGGTTTGCGCTAGGGGAACTCATGGCGAAATCCATGATTGCGCTTTCTGGCCCAATGGGGGTCGGAAAGAGCACGGTTGCTCCTCTTTTGGCCCAAAGGCTGGGTTGGCCTTGGGTCGATATCGATCGAGAAATCGAAAGGCGCGTTGGGGAAAGGCTGCCTCATTTGATTCGGAAAAAGGGGGAGGCTTTTTTCCGACGGCTTGAAGCGGATTGCGTGAGAGAACAACTCGGCAAAGGCCCTCCAATGGTGCTGGCGCTTGGCGGTGGGGCGGTCGAAGATCGAGCGCTGCGCCATGAACTCCTCGAACACACGGTGCTTGTAACGCTCAAGGCAAGGCCAGAAACCTTGCTTTCACGTCTAAGTGACAGGCCGAGCGAGCGGCCTTTGCTCGATTCAGAGAATCTTCTGGCTTCGATTGTGCGCATCGTCGATAGAAGAAAGGAGGCTTACGCTGAAGCCCACCGCGTGCTTTGGACAGATGCCAAATCTCCTGAGGAGGTGGTTGAAGAAGTTCTCAAAGGCTTTGCGCGGGATCGCTTCTCGATTGTGGTCCCCCTTGGCCATCGCAGCCACCAAGTGACAGTGGGTCGAGGGGTTTGGGCGTGGCTTAAGGAGGCGCTTGCTGAGTTGGCACCAAGCATGCTCCTTGTGGTGATCGATTCCGGAGCGGCTCCGCTCGTTAGGCCTTGGATTGAGGCATTGCCTTGGCCACGGAGAAAGTTCTTCGTTTCTGGGGGGGAAGCCTCAAAGTCACTAAGTGTGCTCGAGCGGATTTGGGATTGGGCGCTCAGCGAACCCATTGACCGGGAGGCAGTGATGCTTGCCATTGGGGGTGGGGCTGTGGGTGATCTTTCGGCCTTCGCTGCTGGCACCCTCCTTCGCGGGCTTCGCTTGATCCATCTCCCAACAACGCTGCTTGCGATGGTCGATAGTGCGATTGGGGGGAAGGCAGCCCTCGACCGCCCCCAAGGCAAAAACCTCGTTGGCCTTTTTCATTGGCCTTCTTTGGTGCTTTGTGACCTCAATGCCCTGCCTTCTCTTCCGCTTCCAGAGCGACGTTCCGCTTTGGCCGAGCTGATCAAAGTGGCATGGATTTCTGGGGAAAAAGACCTGTGCTGGCTTGAGGAACACCTTGAGCTCCTTTTGGAACCAGAACCTATTTGGGAAGTTCTCGAAGAAGCAGTGAATATGGCAATTCGGGTAAAGGTGCGCCTCGTTGCTCGAGATCCAGAGGACCGCGACGTGCGCCGCTGGCTCAACTTCGGACATACCTACGGCCACGCCCTTGAAGCCAGTTCTGGCTACACCTTGCGCCATGGCGAGGCCGTGGCGATGGGAATGCGGGTGGAGATGGCAATGGCGCTTGCCCTCGGCTTTGCTTCAGAGCAGGACCAAGAGCGTTTGCGGGCAATTCTCGAAAGGGCTGGTTTTCGTGCGAGCAAAGTTGGTCCTGATCTCAGCAGCATTGCTGAGTTTCTGCAGGTAGACAAAAAAGCACACGCTCGATGCCTGGAGTGGGTTCTTCCATCCAAGCCAGGAACGATGGTGCGGTGCAGGCTTTCGCGAGAAGAGTCGATTGAGTTGGTGAAAAGGTGCGCGCCATCCTGCTGACAATTTTTGTTTTTGGCTCTGGGATTTGATAACCTAAAGGCATGCGGATGAGGTGGCCCCCTTTGGTTGTTTCCCATCTATCTACCCCAAGGTACACCAATTTGCTTGCTTGGGTGATGCTGCTCGTTGGGATGGGTTGTGCGCGTGGCAACCCTCCTCTTGTGGTGGTTGGCCAAGTCGCTCCAACACCAGAGTGCATTCTCGATCCTGCAGGGAACCTCTTTGTGTTTGAACACGTTCTTGATCTCGATTTGGCGACGAGGGACCAGATTGTACCGCCATCGAGGGCAGCATATTTCACGCCACTCCTTGTTCTCAACCACATGGTCAACCGTTTTGGATTTGCAATGCGCTATCCTCCAATGGCCGACTCAAATGGGCTAACCATTGTGGGGGCGGAAGTCGAAATACTCGATGCACAAGGGAGACGCCTCCCCCGCGGGTTGTACCGTGCACAAGCGAGTGGCTTTGTGCCATCAGCGCTTGAGGACCAGCCTGGACGCGGGATTGCAGCAGTCGACCTCATTCCTCGCTCGTATGTGCCAATTTTGGTCGAATGGTTTACAGATCGGTCCAACTCCGAAGGGCTCCTCACGGTCCAGGTGAGTGTGATTGGGGTGAGCCAGGGTGGGGTTGAAGTCAAAAGTGCTCCTTTCGTTTTGCCGATTCGGCTTTGCTATGGCTGCCTCTTTGTTGAAGGAGTCCTAGAGGAAGGGGAGCGGCAGGCCTGTTTTCCTGGGCAGGATCAAGTGGCAAAGGTAGGTGGGTATTCACCTCCCCAGCCTTGCACAAGCAGTGAGGAATGCCCAAGCGGTCGGTGCTTGCTTGGAAGATGTGCAGCAGCAGAGTAGTTAGGTGTTGAAGGAGTCGAGCGCCGGCTTGGGGGAGTGGGTGTGGCGGCGATAGATTGTCTTTGCCAAGTGGCTTGCCTCTCGGATGTGTCGCACGCAAAGGAGGGCGAGAGCGCCTGATGGAATCAAAGCGAGGGAAGGGCTAGGGGGCCATGTGATCAAGCCAGCAAGACCGAATGAAAGTGATGGGAGGAAACGCAAGATCAGGGAAAGAGGGGGAGATGAACTCAGTCGGCCAAGGGCGAGCCCCCATGCAGCGCAGGCGATGCTGCTGAGCACAATAGCTGCTGCAATTCCAAGCCGCAGCGAGAGGTCACTTGCGATGCGCTGCAAGGTGTTTGTAACGAGGGCACCTCCGCGCAAAAGCATCTTCCCTCGCACACGGAACTGAGCGATGCGTTCGGCTGCGATGGGCGAGAGGGTTCCTTGTGCATCGGGAACAAGCAAGGCTCGAACAAGGCCCTTTTCAATGCGCGCAGCAAAGTCGGCAGGGTTGCCAGAAGCATCGACAAACTCAGGCGCATCAATCATTCCCCTTTCGGTGGCAATGTGAAGAGGACGAGCCCTTGCTCGCCCTTCCTGGATTCGCAAGTACCCTGTCCAGAGCCTTTCCGCCTCGCGGCGTTGGCTGGCACTCTCAAAAGGGGCATCCAAAAAAAGCACCTCAGCCAGGCCACGCTCCCCTTGCGAGCGTTGAGAGAAAGCGCCTGTGCCGATGAAAGCAAGCCCAAGAACCGTTAAAAAAATCACTTGCAAGAAAGCAGCGCCAACGGGAATAAGCCCAGCTCTTGCACTTTGCGTTTCAGAAATGCTCCCAAGGGGGCCATCGCTTCCAAGGGGAAAGGCAATCGGCCACGCTGCGTGGATGAGGGCAGAACCAAGAATCTCAGAGACCAATGCCCCAGAGAAAGCACCCATTGCCGCCGAGCCAGATGTGGCGTCTTCCAGAGAGTGAAGCAAAGCCGAAACAGTGCGCCCGAAGTCCACGCTGCAGCCCATGAGGGCAACTCCCAGGGCCAAAAGCCAGGCCAAAGCAGCCACCCACGGCATCCACTGCCAGGTGCGATAGGAAGCGGAAAAAATCATGCCAATGAGCGCGGCAAAAAGGAGAAGGTTGCTTCGGCTTTCTGGAAAAGCCGATTGAGCGATTTCTGCAAGTCCTTGGCCATGCAGAGCAAAGAGGCCGAAAGTCCCATTTGCGATGAGCATAAGAGCTGCGCCGATGGCCATTACCCTGCTTGTGTTGCTTTTCTCAAGCCAGAGCCTCTTTGGCAAGTGCTGTGGTACCTCACCGCTCGCTTGCCCTGGCGGATTCGTTCGGGAGAGGAGAACCTCGACCATGCGCAAAGAGGCAATGCAAAGCGCAAAGCCCCAAAGCCATGGCATGGCTCCTGGCCCACCTAAGGCAATTGCCGTGGCCGCGCCCACCCAAGCACCAGCTCCCGAAGAAGCAGCTGTGATCACGATGAGCAGGCCCAGGGCTTTCGGAGGATCTCGAGGAGGGGTGCCGCGGCGACGCCAGAGCCAAGCAAGAGAGCGTAAAGGGTGAAAGCGCAAAGCCAGAAGTGCACTGGCTCCAGCAATTCCCAGGGCAAGCAGGGCCAGCAAGCCAACCAAGCGGACGATTTCACTTTCTTGCATCACAGCCAAGCCTTATAGCGCGAAGCGGGGAGGATCGGGCCCAGAATTTCGTTGAAGCTTCAGCAAGAGAGGGAAGCGGGGAATAGGAGCTTGCTCCTTTGGCTTCTTGGAGAGGAGGATCCCGTAACCAAGGGCCACGAGTGTTCAAAGCGAGCAACGCCAAGCACAGAAATTTGCGACTTCAAGTGTTTTGAGTGAGCGCTAAGGGCAAGTTCCCAGTAGAAAAATGGCAAAGCCGATCGCTTCCGCCATTTCCCCGACAAGCAGTTACAAATCAGCTCCCACGGCAAGCCCACCAATCCAAGGGAGCGAGAAAGCCATGGGAACACCGCAACTCCA
The DNA here is from genome assembly GCA_025056955.1 of Sandaracinaceae bacterium. GTDB lineage: Bacteria > Myxococcota_A > Polyangia > Polyangiales > Sandaracinaceae > JANWYL01. Next base: position 9,078 of record JANWYL010000028.1, read on the forward strand.
ATAGAAGGAGGCCAAGCCTGATCCCCAAGGCTTCTTTGGATTGAGCTCATGTCATGGAACTTCTCTGATTGGGCTTTAACATTTACGAGCACAAAAATGGGCATGATCACAACAGCCGCCCAATGGCGGGATGCGTGAATCAGCCTGCCTAGAGGAGGATTGCCCCATTTTGTCATCTGCTCATCAACTTCACCAACCAAGGCTTGAGCACGCGGCGCGGGCTCTTCTCAAAAATGCTCTCATGCAAAACGGTAACGGGGGTGAAAAGATCCATAGCTCCCTTGCGATGGTTGGGTGAAACCTGCGGCATAAACCCCTTTGTGTAAGGCCGGAAAAATAGGCCCATGGGGAATTTTTCGCAAACAACAATCGAAGCACCCTGACCCCACCCAGAAGCAGTGTGCCCCATTTGATGCCGCACGAGTGGAAATCATCACAATTCCATGAAGCATCATCGGTTGCCATTGGCACCTCCTTTTCCCCTGGACTTGTGGTTGCTCGAAGACGAAGGAGGCCAGGAAAATGCCAATCGGAAGGACAACCTCTGGTCCACCGTGCTCGGCCTTGGGTCCTTCGCCAAAACGGCTCTAAAGTGGAGCGCAATCAGGTAGCCCCTGCCAAAATGGCAAGCGTGGAACTGGCGTGTGGTTGATGGTGTTGTTTGGGTTGGTCGGTGACGTTCTTCAAAATAACACTCGGCTTTTTTAGCACCCTCGATTATCATCAACCCAGGGTTGGTGCAGATGGTGGCGCAGAGGATAGAGGCCCTCAGGCGGCTTTTAAGAGAGGGTGGCTCTGGAGGCCAAGCCAAAGTCGATGCGATTTCAGCATTGGCCCATCACACGGTATGGGTTGCAAAACACGGAGGTGGTGCCTATCGCCTGCTGACAAACCGGGATGGGCTTCGTGCCCTCCCCGTTTTTACAACCAGGGAGGCGATGGAAGAGGCTGCTTTCCGACTGGGTTGGATCGAGCCAGATGGCCGCTTAGGCCTTCACGAGGAGATCGGTGCGCGGGCTGCCTTTCGTTACGTGCTAGAGGCAAAGATAGATGCTTTGCTTATCGATTTTGGAAGCGAGCACGCGTTGGATATTTTTAGGGAAGACCTTGATGAATTTTTAAAGCCATACCAGAAGTCAAGCACAGGCAGCTGGGCTGTGTTGCCAAGCGTGACGCGCGAGCGGCGCAAGAGCAGCTTTGAGCAGCTTGAAATCGTGCAAGCGGCGGCGCAAGAAAGAGAGGCCACAGGCGTTGCTTCACCAGTTGTTTCCAACCCCCATGGAATTGGTGGTGAGAGAGGAGAGCCCCTGGCGCAGGGGCAAGCGCTTCAAGAGGCCCCTTCTCAGGTTTCAGGGGGTACTGCTTCCGGCCATCATGGAGAGAAACAAGCGATTCCCTCCCAACCCATCGTTGGCCGTGTCGCTGCTCCCACCCTTCAGCCAGAAGACGCAATTTTCGAATGCCTTAGGGGCATTTTCCGAAATTACCCTGAGGTGGAATGGGCGTGTTGGGGCACATGGCAGGGGCAAGTGGCCGTTGGCCTACGCGTGGACGAGCGCATGCGGGCCCGTATCGGTGAATTGGCAGCCAAAATCCACGAGGCGGTGCAAGCCCATACCGTGCTTCTTGACGAACCGGCTGCATTTCGTGCGGCCAAGGCCGAAGCAATTGTGTTTTATCCTTGGCGACGTTGAGATGGGCCCTTGGTTGCCAGCGTGGACAAGCGGCTGAGGCATGGTAGGAAGGCGCCATGCTCGACCCAATCGTCGTTTTGGAGCATGCACTGCGGGCCCGATTGCTTGAAGAGCGCCTTTCTCTTCTCGCCCGTGCTCGCCACATTGGGCATGTGCCAAGCGCTCAGAAGGCTGAGCTTGTGCTTGTGGCGGCCGCTTTGGCCCTTGAGCCGAGCGATTGGATTGCTCCAAGCCACAGAGATTGGGCCTGTGCTCTTTTTCGCGGCTTATCCCTTGATGCCTTCTTTCGCCAGGCCTTGGGGCGAGCAGGAGACCCTACCCTCGGAAATGCCTCCCTTGGCGGGATTTCTGCCCGGGCCTTGCGCATCCTTTCTCCTTCTTTACCTTCTCCAGCTCACCTTGTTCACGCTTGTGGGCTGGCCTGGGCCGCTCGCCTGCGTGGCCAGCGGGAAGTGGTTTTGGCTTTTACTTCTGAAAGCGGCGTGGAGAGCGGCGATTTTCATAGCGCTCTCAACTTTTCAGGGATTCATCGCTTACCAGTGGTTTTTGTGGTCAAAAACTTGGGCGTTGAATTACCTCGGCCCCCTGTTCCGATCCGCGAAAAGGGGATTGCTTATGGCATTGAGGGGCAAAGTTGCCCAAACGAACCAGAGGCGATCCATAGGGTCGTGGCTTCTTCGTGTGAGAGGGCCAGGGAAGGTGAAGGCCCCTTCCTCATCGAAGTGGAGCTCTCACCAAAGGTTGATCCCCTCCGCGCATTTGAGCAATCGCTGATCAACCGTGGCCTTATCAGCGCCGAATCCCTTTTCGCCTTGCGCCGCAACCTCCTTGCGGACATTTCATCTGCCTACCAGAGTGCGCTCGAAGCACTGCCGCTGAGCCAAGGCTCGATCGGTGCAGAGCCTTACGCCCTCTAGCACCGGAAGGCGGATTCTCTTGAATGTGGAGAGGTGTCTCGATGACCCAGAAAAACATGGTGAAAGCCCTAAATGAGGCCCTTTACCAAGAAATGGCCCGTGATGACCGGGTGGTGATCCTTGGAGAAGATGTGGGTAAAATTGGAGGAGTCTTTAGGGTGACAGAGGGGCTCCTTGAAGCTTATGGGGAGGCAAGGGTGATTGACACCCCCCTTGACGAGGGTGGAATTGTTGGAGTTGCAATTGGCATGGCTGTTTACGGCCTTCGACCTGTTGCTGAAATTCAATTTGCGGACTTCATCTACCCTGCCTTTGATCAAATTGTCAACGAAGCAGCAAAGTACCGCTACCGCTCTGGTGGCGAATACACCTGCCCTCTTGTGATACGTGCCCCCGTGGGCGGAGGAATCAAGGGTGGGTTGTATCACTCGCAATCACCAGAAGCCTATTTCGTACACACACCAGGCCTAAAAGTGGTGTGCCCATCGAACCCCTATGATGCCAAAGGCCTGTTGATCGCAGCCATCCGCGACGATGACCCTGTCATTTTCTTTGAACCAAAGAGGGTGTATCGCGCAGTGAAGATGGATGTACCAGACGAGCCCTATGAAATTCCATTGGGTAAGGCCAGAATTGTGCGCGAAGGTGAGCACATCACCATTGTGACATGGGGGGCCATGGTGTACGAGGCCATCGCTGCAGCAGAGGAGGTGAGCCGGGAGGGTATCTCGGTTGAAATCATCGATCCGCGAACCCTTTGGCCCATCGACATTGAAACGATTGTGCGCTCGGTACAAAAGACGGGTCGCATTGTGGTTGTGCATGAAGCCCCCCGCACTTGTGGGCTCGGTGCCGAGATCCTCCAGCTGGTTACTGAACGCGCTTTTTTGCACCTTCAAGCTCCCCCTGTGCGCGTTACGGGTTGGGATACACCCTTCCCATACACCCTTGAGAATGAAAACCTTCCGTTGGCACACCGCATTGTGCCGGCTTTGATCGCTACTGCAAAGTACTGAGCGGAGAGGTGATAATACCTAAGGAGTGGTTGATATGGCACGCTTCGAGTTTAAGCTCCCAGACATTGGAGAAGGTGTGGCAGAGGGTGAAGTGGTTGCCTGGCATGTTCAACCAGGTGATGAGGTCCATGAAGATCAACCGATGGTCGACATCATGACAGACAAAGCCACGGTAACCATCGGTGCACCCAAAAAAGGGAGGGTGATCGAAACCAGGGGGAAGCCAGGGGACATTTTACCCGTTGGCACGCTTCTCGTCGTGCTCGAAGTTGAAGAAGGCGAGCGTTCATTTCCACGATCAAGCGCTTCGCCCTCATCTCAAGTTTTGGCTTCGCCTCCTGAAGCTTCACCTCCACCTTCAGAAAAACCTCGCGAGCTTGCTGCAAGTGCTGTTGGCGAAATTCGAGAAGAACTCCCAGGAACGGCTCATTTTTCTGCTTTTTCTGCTTCGCAACCCTCTTCTCCTGCGATTTACTGGAACGAAAGGCCTTTGGCCACACCTGCCGTGCGCCGCTTGGCCCGTGAACTCGGAGTGGATTTGCGTCGTGTGGTTCCAAGCGGCGAAGGGGGCCGCATCACAACCACAGATATTCAACGCCACGTCCAGGCAAAAAATGCGGGTGTGACTTCATTGCCTCCTCAGTTCAACCAAGTAACCTCTGAAACAACATCCACTTCACCTTCTTCTTCCCAATCATCTCCATCTCAACACCAAGTTTTGCCTTCTGCTCGTTTTTCTCTCACGCGGCAACCAATTGCGATTCAACCACCACCTGGGACACCGCCACACCTTGAGGAGAGGCGTCCTTTTGTAGGCATCCGGCGCAAGATTGCCGAACGCATGCAGCTTGCCAAGACCACAGCTGCTCATTTCACCTTTGTTGAAGAATGTGACGTCGGTGCCCTCAAGGCCTGGAGAGAGCGCCTCAAACCGAAAGCCGAAGCACGCGGGGTGAAATTGACCTACCTTCCATTTATTGTAAAGGCAGCCGTTTCAGCCCTCAAGGCACACCCAATCCTCAACTCTGCCCTTGATGAGAGCACAAACGAGCTTGTCATTCGGCACTACTACCACATCGGGATTGCCACTGCCACAGAGCAGGGCCTGATGGTGCCCGTCATTCGAGATGCCGATCGGAAAAGCTTGCTTGAGATTGCCAGCGAGATCGAACGCTTGGCCAAAGAGGCCCGTGCTGGCACCATTTCACCTTCCGATCTTGTGGGTTCAACCTTCACCATCACCAGCTTGGGTGAGAAGGGTGGGCTTTTAGCCACACCAGTTCTCAACTTCCCGGAGGTTGCCATCCTTGGTGTTCATCAGATCAAGCGCAGGCCGGTTGTGCGAGGTGATTCGATTGTGATTGGCGAGATCATGCTGTTGAGCCTCTCTTTCGATCACCGAATTGTGGACGGCCACGTGGGGGCTGCCTTTGCTTACGACATCATCCGCCGCCTCGAAGACCCTGACTCCCTTGTGCTTGAACTTTAGCTCTTTCGAAGCGCTTCTTCTTGAATGCACGCAACCACGCAGCTTTTTACCACGCAACTTTCTGTGGCAATCCCCGAAAACCTGATCGATGTGGCCATCGATCTTCTGGGGCCTTGTTGACCTTCTCGCTCCTCCTCGCTGCTTGAGTTGTTGGGTCGAACTTGAGCCTGGCGGCCACGGCTTTTGTCGGCCTTGCAATGAGTTGCTTGAACCCACCCAGGGTTCAGAAGCAGCGCTTGCTGCCTATTTTTACGTTGGCCCAATTGCCCAGGCCGTCAAAGCCCTCAAATTTGAAGGGCGCTCAGAAGTTGCGCCTTTTCTTGCCCGTCTGATTTGCCCCTTCATCCAATCCTTGCGCTTGAATGTGGATGCGATTGTGCCTGTGCCATTGCACCAGGAACGCTTGCGAGAGCGTGGCTATGATCAAGTCGGCTTGATTGCAAGGGCCTTGGCTCGTTTGCTCCGCATTCCTGTCCACCACAGCGCGCTTGTGCGCACTCGGCCCACAGAGGCTCAGAGCAAATTGGGGAGAGAAGCCCGCCTCGAAAACGTAAAAGGCGCATTCGCTTTGCACCACAACTTCAATGCAAAGGGAGGTCGCTTTCTTTTGCTCGATGATGTGCGAACAACCGGTGCGACCATTTCCGAGGCCGAAAAGGCGCTTCGGGAAGGAGGAGCCCTCTTTGTGCATGGCTTTGCTGTGGCGATCACTCCCAAAGACCTGTCTGTTTAGTTAGAAAAACAGCCCGCTTGGTGCTTCGGTTCTAGGGGCCGGCTGCCTTTGGTTCCATGGCTTCCCGCAGGCTTTCTCCTTTTTGAATTGCATTCTCAATCCACTCGCCTTGTGATTGAGCTGGAAGAATCGCCCTCAAATCAGTGGCCACTCGCTCTGCCTCGCCCTCTCTTCCGTAGGCTTTGGCTCCAACGAGGGTCATTGCCGCAATTCGCTGCGCCTCATTCACATCGCCCTTCCTTATCGCTTCACCCAGTTTTGCCTGCCATTGTTTGAGGAATTGACGAAATTGCGCGGGAGATAAAAGAGATGGCACCCAAATCTTCCTTTCATCCAGTCGAAGCAGCACAGGGAGGCGGATGTAGATGGGGTTTTCGCCATTTTCAACCATGAATTCGGCGCTGAGCCATGCCTCAAAGCGGCCATCTCCATCGATGTCTTCAAGTCGTTCGATGCACGAGGCGGGATCAAGCCCCCTCTGCTCTGCCCAAATCGGGCTCAGGCCGCCATCTTGGCGCAATTGGATGACGAGCAGGCATTCCCTTTCGCTTTCGATGCGAGCAATCACAATTTCCGGCTGACCGTCTCCGGTTAAGTCTTCCCCTGTTATCGCATCGAGTTCCCAAAGCCATTCCTGTGAGGCCTCTCTGTCGAGCACGAGCACCAGGCCCCGTTGGGTGACCACTCGGATGGCTTGTCGCCCTTCGAATGGCTTTTCAAAGCAAGCGGCCGAAGCGTATTCCCCATCCCACCGCCTGTGTTGGACAAAGCCTTGGCTTTGAAGTGCTTTGGTGATTTCATCCATAAAGAGACGAGGAACGACTCCCACTTTCAACCAGTCTTCTGGTGAAAGCCAGCTGCCCCTCGAGGCATGGCAAGCGCACGCAAGCAAAGCTCCAAAACCCAAAGACAGCAATTTGCCCTTTGCTTGGCTTTGGGCTTTGTTGGGGTCTTTTCGGGACATTTGGCAGTTGCTTTCCCAGCGCTCGCCAAAAAATATCGAGCCATTGGCAGCAGGTCATGGCAACCAAACAACAGTCACAATTTGAGCGCCTTGTGGCTCGCAATCCGCGAGTAGAGCAGCGTTTTGAGATCGAAGAACGGCTAGAGGCTGGGCTTGTGCTTACGGGATCTGAGGTCAAGTCGCTGCGCGCAGGGCATGTGAGCCTCGAGGGAGGATACGCCACAATTGAAGATGATGGCTGCTTTTTGTGCGACGTGTACTTTGCTCCCTACTCCCAATCAGGGGTGTGGGGGCACGATCCACGTCGCAAGCGCAGGCTCCTCCTCCATCGCCGAGAGATTGAGCGCTGGAGGGGTCGGGTGGCAATGAAGGGATACACCATCGTTCCGCTTCGCATCTACTTCAAGCAACGCTGGGCAAAAGTCGAGTTGGGCTTGGCCAAAGGAAAAAAAATCCACGACCAACGAGAACGGATTCGTGCTGAGATTGCCCGAAATGAAGCTCGAGAAGCAATGCAGCGCTTCAAAGGAGGAAGATAGAACAATGACCATTCAATTGCGCTATTCAAACCACGAAGGAAAAAACACCAAATACGAAAGTGGCATTTTAAATTTTGAAGGTCCTTATCCTTTGGCACCAGGCATGCCTTTTGAGATCCACATCCGTAAAGGCGAAGAAGCTCACCTTTTTCAAGCCCGTGCGCTTGGCTCATCAAAACAATCACAAGATCCTCCTACCTATCGCATTCGCGCGCGGCTTGTCAATGTTCGCCGCGAACAACGAGAGTGGCTTGAGCGCATGTGCACAGGCATCGGGGATAATAGGGAGGAGCATTTTTAAGTCTTCAGATGCCGAGCTTTTTTCACGTTATTCACGGTTTTTTCTTTTTTTCAACCATCTATTTGGCTTCTCTATCGATTGCTTACGCTTCTGTTCCAACTACTGGAATTGCCAGATTCGAACAGAGCACCTGTGCATTTGCCTTCTCGATAAGCATTTTCTTAATGTTATGTGGAAGCATTGCTGGTATATCAGGAATCGCTTCCTTCAGGAAATTCAAATGGCCAAGCCGAGAAGATGTTCAACAAGTTTTCCCAGCACTACTGACCATCTTACCAATTGGGATTGTCAATGAATTGTGGATCAGAGCATGTTTGATAATTGGCGCCATCCTACTGCTCCCAAGCGAATGCCTGAGTCAGGTCGTTTTTCACAAAACAAATGAACGAGGGCGGGGCCGCTTTGATCTTTATGGAGTTGGTTTGATCCTTACAGCGGTTTTGATTGGGTGTGTCTACATTGCTTTGGCATTCGACTCTCCATGTCGTCACAGCAGTGACGCTGCTTACTACTACGGCGTGGCAAAATGGATGGCGAACCATAAGCGACTCGAAGAGCCCATCGTATGGCATTTTTTGTGTCCGCCTGCCTCCGTAGTGCACGAAGCTTTCGATTACTGGCAAGGCTTTGTTTCGTTTTGGCTGTTTCTTGCGTTTTTAGTTGTTGAGCCAAACCACCTGAATGGCTCGATCGCTATGGCGATTCTCTCAAGCTTGACCTTAATCCTATTTGCTTTTGCTTTGATTCATTTGCCACTTCGCAGTCGTCCAGCCCAGTTGGTTGGGTTGCTATCTTTTGGTTTTTCTCAAGCCCTTCACACTTTTCGTGTGGATACAGAGTCCCCTATTGCTTTTCAATTTGTACTGATTCTTGTTCTGCTATTGATGATTCACCAAAAACTTGTGTTGGCCACTTTGTGTTCTTTTTTGATTGTCTGGGCTCGAGCAGATGGCCTCTGGACTTTACTTGTGCTTCTTGTATGGATTCACGTGATTATCTGGAAGAAAAAAAATGGTTCGGCCTACTTGGCATCAAGAGAACACACCCTTTTTTTCCTGTTGATGGTTACTTGTTTGATTGGACATGCCTTATTCAATTTTTATCGTTTTGGAGAAATCACTCCCCCTGGTTCAAAGCGCGTGTTATTTGTTCCATACTACGATGCGATCTACGAATGGGGGCGTTTGCATATAGCTGATTGGCATTCATGGATTCGTAGACATTTGATGTGGGAGTTTTTAGAGGCATCTTTCCAAGCAGTGTATGTTGCTTATTCCATCAATGATTTTGTTTTAAATTCAAAGCTCTTAATTTGGACGCTGCCTCTTGGTTATCTTTTACTGTTATCAAAGAACAGTTTTGAAAAATCAGGAATTGCGATTTTATGCTTGTTGTTAAGCACTTTTGTTCCAGTTGCAATTGCATGGACTG
>JANWYL010000290.1 GCA_025056955.1 Sandaracinaceae bacterium
CGTGACCAAAGGCTGGCGATTGATTGAGCCAATTGCGACTTGCTGAACCCCGAGGACTCTAAAAGGTCGAGGTGAGCTCATGGAGGGAATGTGAAGCATAAGCGAGGTACCAGACAAGCCAAGCCCAAGTTCCTAAAAAACATGGCCAGAGGTTTTCGAAGGGCTTAGGGCAATGCAGGTTTTGGAGGTCTTCCTCTTGGAAGCGTTGTGCATTGGCCAGGATCACGTGGCCATCCTCAGGGCTTCTCGGATGGCTGGTGCGGCCTGCTCAGGGGGGCAAGTGCAAACAGCAAGGCCACTTGCCAGCTCGAAGCCCGCATCAAGGCTGGTTCTAGGCACAACTTCGATGGAGAAACCGTAGGATTCGTTGAGGGGTGGATCGAGAATGAAGAGGTTAAAGTCCTGGGTTTGGGCAGCCATCAGGATGGAGCGAAGCAATGGACCAATGGAGCCGGCGAGGGTCCAGAGGGCTTGATCAGGGAGTTCAGAAAAGCGCCCAGCGCTTTGATCAAAGGCAATGCGGAGCCAGAAGGCTTTGGGAGAGGCCCAAGGGCAGAAAGCCCAAAGCGAACCCCTTTCTAGCACAAGCCTCTCTGGATGCGCAAGTTCCTCGGCGCAAAGCGCGCGCACAAAGGCGCCCCCTTGGAGCTGACCTCGGTGGCGGGCCTGAAGAGAACGAGCCGCGATGGCAGGTGGCACTGCATGCAATGCAACGAGCTGGGAATGGGGGTGAGGCTGAGAACTCCCTGCACGTAGCCCACGATTTTTAAAGAGAATGAGGGAACGGACTCCTTTCAGTTTTTCCAGGGCCCTCATTCGCGCCCGCCACATCCAAAGCACTTCAAAACATTCGTCTGGACGCATTTGAGTGATGTCCATCGAATGCTCGCGATGTTCAACGATCACTTCATGGACACCGAGGGCTGTCTCAAACGTGCTGCCCTCAATGGGAAGACCGGCGGGGTGGACGAGGGGATAGCGGTTCAAAACGGCACGCACTCGCCAAGGATCGCCAAGCCACTGGGTTGTGGCTTCGCAGGCATTTTCGTTGCCGGGGCAAAAGGGGCAAGGACCTTCAAGGGGAGGAAGGCCGCCCCATGGAGGTGCTTTCATTGCTCCACGAGACGGAGCCACAAGGACAGGTAGTCCTGTCCACCGATCCATTCGGTAATGCGCATGACTTAGGCTTTTGCCATCCATTCTCTCAACACTGATTTTTGAATCTTGCCCATCGCATTGCGGGGAAGGGAAGTTACAAAATGCACCTCCCGAGGACGCTTGTGAGGCGAAAGCAGGCGTGCAACATGCTGGTCGAGATCAGATGGGAGGTTGATTGGGTCTTTTACAACGACAAAGGCCACAATGCGCTCGCCCAGATCTGGGTCAGGGGCACCAATCACAGCGGCTTCGAGCACTTGCGGGTGCTCAAGGAGAGCCGCTTCTACCTCAAGGGAGCCAATCCGGTATCCTCCTGATTTGATCAGATCGGTCGAACGTCTGCCAACAATGCGAAATGCGCCATCTGGAGCCCGAACTGCCAGATCTCCTGTGTAGAACCAACCTTCCTCGTCCATTGCTTCCTTTGTGGCCTTGCTTTGGTTGAGGTAACCCAAAAAAAGGGTAGGGCCTCGCACTGCGATCTCGCCGGGGGTCAATCCATCAGCCACTTCGATTGGTTGTCTCTTCTCGTCGACGAGGCGTACCTCAACTCCGGGGATTGGCCAGCCCACGTGGCCGGCCCGCTCCACTCCAAAGGGGACGGCGAGGGTGATCAGTGTTTCTGTCATGCCATAGCGCTCAATGATCGTTTTGCCGATTTGGGCAGAAACGGCCTCTGCATCGCGCAAGGGCAACGGGGCCGAACCAGAAACCAGCATGTGGGTAGAAGCCAAAGCATTTCGCACTTCGGGGTCGGTGGCCATGACTTGGGCGAGGCGGTGATACATCGTGGGCACTGCAAACAAAACAGCTTTCCGCGGTGGCTTGATTCCTTCGATTGTCTGCTTGATGCCTTCTGGAGAAAAGCGCGTGAGCCAGTGCAACGCACCACCTCGGCGAATTGCTCCAAAAAGGCCGAGCACGAGACCGTGGACATGAAAGAGAGGCAAAGAGTGGACAATGTCCACTTCACTCGTCCAATTCCACACGGCAGCAAGCCCATCGATGCAGGCGGCAATCGCTTTCGAAGAATGGAGGACACCTTTAGGTGTGCTGGTTGTTCCGGAGGTGTAAAGAAGCAAGGATGCTGTATCGAGAAGGGGGCGTGGTTCCAAAGCAGAGCCTTCGCCAGCCCGCATTTCGATTCGCAAGACTTCAACCCCATGCAAATCGCAAAGCAGACTGTCCATCCGTTCAGGGAAAGGGGTGGCAATCAGCCGGGGACGAGCATCGGCAAGGATATGGCGAAGTGCAAGAGGACCAAGCTTTGGGTCGAGGGGCAAAACGACATAGCCTCCCGCAATTCCTGCAAGGAGGGCAATGGCACTTTGGATGCAGGGCTCGGTGACAATCCCGATCACTTCTCCTGGAAACACGCTTCGACGGAGCAAGGCTTCTATTTGCGAGCGGGCAAAAATTGCGAGAGCAACATCGTCAAGCTGAGATTCGATCCCGCCATCTTCGAGCACGCGCAACGCCAAGGAGCGAGTGGGCTTTACCAGGCGAGGAAAAAGCACTTCCATGAAATAGACTCAAATGAAATTTTAACCAAGTGCAACGGGCGTTTCGCCCTTAGCCCATGCGCATCTTCTTTGAGCGGATTTGCTGTTTTTCTGGTTATGGGGCATTTTACGATGCGCGAGATGAGGCTTCAGCTGGTTTTGGCGATTCCGATTTTTTGCTCTGCTTGTTCTGTGAGGCTGATTCCGAATACAGATGTTCCAGATACACAAGAAAATCGTGAGATTATTGAAGTGGTTGAAAGCTATCGCCATGCTGTAGAGAGCCGCAATCCAGCAGCGGTTTTAAGGTTGGTTTCTCGCGAGTACTATGACGACAATGGGACTCCATCCACAGACGACGATGTTGATTACCAAAATCTAAGCGAAATTCTCTCGCGATGGCCTGAGAC
>JANWYL010000291.1:0-2730 GCA_025056955.1 Sandaracinaceae bacterium
GATGCGAACACACTTGGGACCTGGCCCCCTCCAAGGAATGCCTCTTTGGTTGATGGAGGGTTGCTTTAGCGTAAGCGTTTTTGTTGTGGAAGATTTCTTTCGATTCCTTTTGCACTTGGCTTTTCACCGTTTTGATGTACTCTGGGTGATCCACAAGGTGCACCACAGTGCACAAGTCATGACACCCTTCACTGTGCATCGCGTTCACCCAATTGAGAGCGCCATCAACCGAGGAGTGATCGCTTTGGTGATCGGCGTGGTGGGAGGGGTGTGGAGCTGGGCATGCGATGCTCCCATTTCTGGGTGGACCATTTTGGGTGTGGATGCCCTAGGAGTGGCTTGGAATGTGCTTGGCGCTGCTTTGAGGCACTCGGAAATTCCAGTGCGCTACCCCAGGTGGCTTGAGCATTTGCTCATCAGCCCCGCCCAGCACCAAATCCATCATGGTGAAGCGCCCGACCACCATCGCAAAAATTTTGGCTCCACCTTTGCGATATGGGATTGGATGTTTGGAACCCTTCAAACAAGCGATGAGCGAGAGAAGGTGCACTACGGGCTTCCAGCTTTTGAGGAGGGTTGGCCAAGCCTTTGGGAGGCGCTTGCCTTTCCTCCTTTTCGAGCAGCCTCGATATGCCTTAAAAAATTGAAAAATCTTACCATTTGGGTTGGAAGTGGCCTTTCAAAGGCCTTTCATTGAGAAAAGGAGCCAAGGGCAAGACTTGCTTCTTTGGCTCCTGGCCCTCCTTTGGCACGCCGGGCGAGCAAAATGCCTTTCGCGCCAAGGGCCAATAGGGCGTGCGCTGCTGCTTGGCGTCGTTTTGGGTCTTCATCGTCCAAAAGCTGAGCCATTTCACGGCGCAGTTCTCTCGCAGAGGGCGTGGCTGGGCCTCTTTCGGAAGCCCGCATCGCTTGGGACAAGCGCTCGAAAGGCAGCCCAAAGCCTTGCTCGCGGAGTTTGGCCGCATGGGTGATGCGGGCGAGAAGATGGGTGCGGGAGATTTCTTGCTCGGTTTCATTGAGCTTATGGCTGAGTTCTTGGACCAAAGCAGTTGATGAGGCCAATGCCTGAGAGAGGGCTTTGCGCGCTGCATCGTCGCCTCCAAGGGAAAGGGCGAAGGCAGCGTGTCGAGAGGCCCTCGCATCTTTGAGCAATGCCGCAAGCTCGCGGTACTCCTCGCTTCCTCCACCCTCTCCAACCACAATTGCGGCAAGCCAGCTCCTTTCTTCGTCTTCTCCTCCACGCACGTATCCCATCATCCGCGAAAGCACTGAGCGTGGCGTATTTCGGCGCAAGGCCCGAAGGATGGCGCGCCTTACGCCTGAGGGAGTGCTTGGATCGAGCAGGCGATCGGCAGCTTTTTCCAGGGTGCTGTTGTCTCCCACTTCGCCGAGCACGGCCGCTGCATGCCCCCTGAGTGTGGGATCGCCATCGGGATCTGAGGCGAGCTCGAGAAGGCGTGGAGCAAGCTCAGCTGCCTTGGACAATGCCACTGCTTCGAGGGCTGCAAGCCACGCTTCTCCCTCCTCAACTCGGGTTTGGCCGCGCCGTGGCATCGGCTGGGAAAGGCGCGCACGGGCAATTTCGATGGCAATTGCCTCTCCGCAACGGGCAAGCCCTTGGAGGGCTGGGGGGTCGCTTTTGGCAAACCTTCGGTAGGTGGCTTTGGTGGAGTCTCCACATGCACCGAAATCCGCCAAGGCCTGCAGTGCCACTGGTCGCAGTTCCGAGCGGCGATTTGCGATTTCATTAAGCATGGCTTCAAGCGTTGGATGCGCTTTCCCGAGTTTTCCTACTGCTTCAATTGCAGCTCCTGCAACTTGGACTTTCCCTTGCTTGATGAGGGGCTCAAGCAACTCAATCGCACGCTCGTCCCCAATTTCAGCCAATGCGCTTGCAATTTCAAGCTTCAGCTGCTCGTCAGCGACTGGGCGACGCTCGAGTTCGCGGAGAAACACATCACCGCTCCGCGGATCGAAAATCGAAGAAAGCAAGGTGAGCAGTTGGCTTCTCTGCTCGGTGTTTTCGATGTGGTTGATGAGCACTCCCATGCCTGGAGCACCAGACTCCGCAAGAAGCGCATTTTGAAGGGAGGGCCATAGGCTTGGATCTCGAGGGATTTGCCGGTCGAGGGCGCTCAGCGCCTCCTCGCTTCCGCAACGCGCAAGCGCGACCAATGCGGCCAAGCGGACATTGCGGTCCTCATCGCTTGCCGCTTTTTCGATGGGCGCCACAGCCGAAGGAACACACAGCGGACCAAGCCACTCGGCGGCAAATTGGCGGATCCGAGGCTCTCGATTGGAGAGGTGCACGATCAGCTGCTCAGGACCAATCGCTTGCGCAAGGAGCTCAGGACGGTAGGAAGGAATCGAAGAGAGCACTCCTTTCGGAATCGCTTCGAGGACGCGATCTGCAGCGTCTTTTTGCCCAAGCGCGGTGAGGGCCCAGAGGTAGGGGAGGGGATCGGAGCTGGATTGAGCGAGTTCCAAAAGCTTGCCTTGGGCTGCTTGGGCTTCGGGCGGGCCGATTGAGGCCAGGGCGTTTGCTGCTGCAACACGCACCTCCTCGCTCCGATTGAGCGCCGATATCAAAGCAGTGACGGCTTTCTCATCTTTCGACTGGCCGAGCCGCTTGATCGCTTCAATGCGATCTGTGTCGGTGAGCAATGAGTCGGTCACAAGTTCGCTCAGGATCTGGAGAGATTCTGGAAGAGGGGCAGCCAGCGCCGCCCG
>JANWYL010000291.1:2740-3070 GCA_025056955.1 Sandaracinaceae bacterium
GCAAGCGGGCTTCTTCTCCTGCACGGCGCTTGGATCGGTGAATGGCAATTCCAACTCCTCCTCCGATTATTGCCACAAGGACTGCAATTGCAATTTTCGTGCGCAGAGGAATTTTGCGCTGCATCTCGGCCACAAAAAGGGCCGTTGCCATAATTGTTGACTGAAAGGTGCCATGAAGGCCACCTTTTTTTTGCTTTGGTGTAAGGCCGGGAGGAAGTTCGGGTGAGCTCATGGATCGTTTGACATCATAAACCGCTTTTGAGAGAACTCCCAATTCCCATCTAATGCGTGTGCTCAGAGTGAAACCCCCGGTTGGGATTGAGGGGCGGG
>JANWYL010000292.1 GCA_025056955.1 Sandaracinaceae bacterium
GCGCCACATCACGGTGGATGACGCGATGCTCGTGGGCGTGTGCGAGTGCAGAGGCAATGTCATGGGCGATGCGGAGGGCAACGCGCTCCGGGAGGCCATGGGGCCTGTGCTGCTGGAGTAGCTTGGAAAGGTCAATTCCATCAATGAGTTCTGTGACAATATAGGGCCCCTTTTCATCTATGCCCATGTCCAGAAGGGCTGGGATCGATGGGTGGCAGAGGCGGCTCAGGGCACGCCCCTCATCCAAAAAAGCGAGGGGGTCGTCAGCGGAAGAGCCAAGAGGGCGCTTGAGGCACACAAGGCGGTCGGGAAAAGATTCTGCAAACGCAACAAAGGCCTCAGACATGCCACCTTGGCCAATCCGATGGAGGATCCGGTAGGGTGCTTTCAAGGTGCTTGTGCTTTGGGAATCTTGAGACATGGCGATCTAAATATCGGCAGCTCGTTGTTTTTGTTGCGTGTCGTGGACGAAAGCCTGAGATGGCGCTTTTCAATCGATGTGCAGCCAGTAGTGCGCTAAGACCGATAAGGGAAAGTGGTTAGAGATATCGCACGGTGAACATGGGAACCAATCATCGGGCTGAATTGATTGGGATGAAAACGATGGTGCTTTTCTGGTTTCGTGAGTTCAAGGGTTTGATGATCGAGTCAATTCCCTTGGTGCTCACCCACCTTGGTAGCGTCATGCTTGGCCTGGTGGATACGGCAGTTGTTGGTCGGTTGGGGCAAGATGCATTGGCGGGAGTTGGGTTTGCTTACGTTTGCTTTTTTATGGTGACTTTGGTTGGTATTGGTGTATTGCTTGGGCTTGAGCCGGTGCTCTCACAGAGCTATGGGAGGGGTGACATCGATGGTGAGGCGGTTGCTTTGAGGGGAGGATTGCTGCTTGCTGCCGTGCTGTCTGTTCCAACAACCGTCGCCCTGATTTGGGTTGCATTTCACCTAGAGCAACTTGGTGTTCCAACGGAAGCTGTTGGGCATGGTCGTGATTACCTAATTGGGAGATCCGTTGGCGTATTACCTCTTTTTTTGCTGGTGGTGTTTCGCGTTCACCTTCAGTCGATTGGAAAAAAAATGCCGTTGGTTTATGGGACAATCTTTTCGAATGCAATCAATTTGCCGGTTGCTTGGGTGCTTACACATGGAATTCAACCATGGATGTGTGGGCTCGGAGCAATGGGTGCCGGGTTGGCTGTGGGAATCGCAGTGGCAGTCCAAATGCTTTTTGCAGCATGGGGTAGCAGGGGGGAACTGTTTCGGGGAGGCCGTTGGATAGAAAAAACCAAAATTTTCAAGACCATTTGGCTTGGCCTACCAATCGGGGTGCAGCTCCTGGTTGAAACTGGAAGTTTTGCAGTTGTTACCTGGATGGTCGCCCATCATGGTGCAACGCCTCTTGCCGGACACCATCTGACAATTTCTGTGGTTGATGCAGCTTTTCATATTGCTTTGGGGATAGCAGGTGCCACTTCGGCGAGGGTTGGACGTGCGGTGGGGGCAGGGGACTGGCATGCGGCAAAGCGCTCCAGCCAGGTTGGGATGGTCATGGGTGGGCTGGCCCTTGCTTTGGTTGGATTCGTTTTATTGGTGCTTCCGAGGGGAGTTGCGAGGCTGCTTACCAACGACACTGAGGCAATCGAGGCCAGTCTCCCCTTTCTAAAGATCGTTGCATGCTTCGAGTGGATTGACGGAATCCAAGCGGTAGCGCAGGCCGCTCTTCGTGGTGCCGGTGACACCCAGTTTCCATTGCTTGCCAATTTGATTGCCTACTGGGTGATAGGGCTGCCCTTAGGGTGGTTGTTGAGGGCAAGCCTTGGCCCCCAGGGACCTTGGCTTGGTATTGTAATGGGATTTTTGGTTATGGCTGCTTTGTCGGGATGGCGCTTGCGATGGTTGGTGTGGGATCACCTGAGGCAATCTTTTCAACCAGTTGACAACAAGTCAAATGGGCGGCTATGAAGAGCCGAAGTCAGTGAGAAGAGGAGGGAAGCGATGCAGACCAATCAAGGAACGAACTGGGTGAAGATCCTTGGGATCACGTGTGGAGTGATTGCCATATTGGCTCTGTGCACCGTCGTTACCTGTGTTTTTGTGTGTGGGGGGATGATTGGTGCAGGCGTTTTCGCCATGATGGAGCCAGGAAATGCCGCAAAAGAGTTTCTCAAGGCGGTTCAAGACAAAAATTACGACAAAGCCTATCAGATGATGAGTGAAGACTACCGAAAGCACCACGATAAGCAGGAACTCGGAGAGTGGGCAAGCAAGCTTCCCTCCTTCAAGGACATTTCGACACCCGGTGTGAACATCAAGGCTGGAAACGAATCCAAGAGCGGAAAGACCGAAGCAACGGTCGAAGGGCAAACAGATGGTCAGGTACCAATCAAAGCCCTCATGGTGAAGGAGGGGGAGGATTGGAAGGTCAGAGGGATGAAGGTTGGTGATTTTCAAATTGGTGATATTTTCGAAGAGGGTCTATCAGAAGGACAATCACCTTCTGAACCAACTGAACCAAAAGAATTCGAAGAGATGTGACATTCACCGCAAACGCAAGGTGACACGTTCAGGGTGACGAACGTTGTCAAGGTATACGTAAAGGGGGCGTCGCTTGTAACGTTGAAGCTCATTTAAGATGCGTGCCAAGCGAAGAAATTTGGGGCGGTACGGTGGGTGCCCAACGCGCAACTCCAGCCCATCACTTGATGTGAAAAGCACAAGGCTCCCATCTGGTTGAACATAGATCTCTGAAAGGTGATCGCCCAAGGTGGCGTTCATTCTCTCCCATTCTTCTACCAGCCGACAGGCGCGTTCAGTGATTTCGCTTCTGTATACCCTCTCGCGGTGAAAGCGGTTGCGATCAATGCCTCTCAAAATGGGGAGATCAATGGGATCACCGTCTTCGCGGGCTTTAAAAATAGAGCACTCCTTGTCGACAAGATATAGGGTATCGAGCTCGATCAGAAGGAGGGGCTCGCGCTCGGTGATGTGGACCTCAATGGTGTGGGGGAGGCGTCTGCGCACCGAGGCTTGAGAAATCCATGGGTGAGCCTCCAGAGCT
>JANWYL010000293.1 GCA_025056955.1 Sandaracinaceae bacterium
GACGTCCTTTCGCTCAAGGCGCTCAAGAAAAACCTCATCAAAGAAATGCTCAGCCCCAAGCGAAAGCCTTGGAATTTCCTCACCTTCGAGCTTAATGGCAATTCCCTCAAAGGCGCTTTCGATTTTCTCTTTGGTGTTATCAAACATCCCAGGCCGCATGTGGGGGGTGGCCACAACTTCTGTGTAGCCAATCAAGCGAAGCCCCTTGAGTAAAGCCAAGGACTCTTCTTCGTTCCGGACCCCGTCGTCAATCCCTGGGACATAGTGACAATGCAAATCCACGTACCCGCTACCCATTGATCTCAGCCCAATCTTTGGCCCCATTGTGCACTTCCGCAAACCCCTGGCCCCTCATTTGAGCTCTTTTGCAAGCACTTTGGCGCGTTCAAGGAGCTTTTCTTCGGTATTGAGGCTCGGATCCTCAAGCACCTCATCGAGGAGCGCCTCGAGCAAGCGGCCCACTTTTGGGCCAGGTTTGCCCCCCACAAGAGGCAGCAGGGCCTCGCCGCCAATCGCCAATGCCTTGATCGAAAGGGGCTCGTTGCGCTCGACCACCGATTGGATGGCTTCCTCGAGCGCACAAAGGTGAAAAAGGCTTTCCTGATCGCTTTGGGCTCCTTTTTTGAGCGCGATCGCTTTTTTTGCCGCCTTAATTCCGTTTCGGCCAAGCCAGCGACGGACAGAAGGCAAAGCGCTTTCTTCAGGGATTTCCTGGGCTGCGCGGAGGATGGCAAGCGTGTTTTCTCGCTCCTCATTGGAAAAGCGCATTTTCTTCATCCATGCCCCCAACGCCGAGCCCTCAAGGCCATGGCCCAAGGCCGAAAGCCGCAAGCACACATCCCCTTCCAAGCGATCGACCCATCCCAAAAGGAAACGAAAACGCTCCTCATCAATCGCCTCAAGCCAAGGGGCATGCAGCCCCAAAATGCCTGTCCTGCGCATGATCTTTAGGCCCAAAGAGGGCCGCTCTGCCCGAAGGAGCTTGCGCCATTCCTCAACCACCCGCTCGATTGCAACCTTGGCAAGCACTGAAAGGTTTGGGCGAATGGCCGCTTCGGTCTCGGCATCCATCGTAAAGCCAAGCACCGCAGCCAGCCGACAGGCCCGAAGGGGGCGCAGCCCATCTTCGGCAAAGCGCTCCATCGGATTTCCCACCGCTCGAATCAGCCCCCTTTTCAAATCCTCTTGTCCTCCAAAGGGATCGATGAGCTCTCTTTGAATTGGATCAAAAGCGATGGCATTGATGGTGAGATCGCGCCGCGCGAGATCTTCTTTGAGCGAGACCCCAAAGCGCACTTCTTTGGGCCTTCGGCCGTCAAGGTACTCCCCTTCGGCCCGAAGCGTCGTGACCTCATGGGGCCTTCCTCCCATGAGCACGCTCACCGTGCCATGAGCAATCCCTGTGGGGATGGTCTTTCGAAAAATCGACATCACCTCTTGGGGAAGGGCCGTTGTGGCGATGTCCCAGTCCTGGACAGGGCGGCCGAGCAAAAGATCCCTCACGCAACCTCCAACCACCCATGCCCCATGGCCCTGGGCGCGCAAGATCTCGCAAATCCGCCGCACTTCCCTTGGAACAGAAAGGGCAAGCCTTGCGCAAAGCCCATCGCCAACTTGGCCTCCTTGAAGGGTGGACATGCCTTGCCTTTCTCATAAATAAAGCCTTGTGAAAATCAAAGCGCCTCCCCCTCTTCACTTTTTGGCTTCTTTCCGTCACCCTTTCCCCAAAAAGCCAAAGCGCTTGCGGCGGAGGGGTGAGCTTTTTTTGCGTTTTGCCTTCTTTTTTGGAATTGGAGGAAGTTTTCTCGCCGTGGCCATCCCGCGCTTCCTTGAAGAAGTGCGCTTGAGCAAGGTGGCCGAAGCCTCAGAAATGCTCGAAGAAATCCACCGCCGGGCAGCTTCCTACTTTGCCGAAGCCCAAGACCCAAAAGGCCGAAAACGCTGCCTTCCTCCCCGCGCTGGCCCTACCCCTTCCGAAATCGGCCCCCAAGCCCAAAAAGTCGACTTTTTTGAAAAAACCCTCCCCGATCACGAAACCTGGGAGGCCCTTGGCTTTAACCCCACCCGCCCCATCCGCTTTCGCTACTCCTTCATCCCCACCCAATCTGGCTGCGACCTCCATGCCCCAGAACACAGCTATATCCTCACCTACCGCGCCCAAGGCGATCTCGATGGCGACGGCGATTTTTCCCTCTTTGAGCGAAGGGATACGATCAGCCCAGATGGCACCGAGCTCGTCCCGGTTGGCATCCTCTACACCATCAACCGCACCGAGTGAGCACCTTGGGTAATCACCACCCTTCACCCACATCACCCAGCGCGAGCACCCGCTGAGCCTCACGTCCACAAACACGAATCACCTTTTTGATCACAATCCACTGACTGGAGTGGGCATCGTGCGATTCGTTGTTGCCCCATCCCCAAGCTGGCCATCGCCATTCGCCCCCCAGCACCTGACTTCACCTGAGGTGAGGAGTGCGCAGGTGTGGGCGCCCCCAGCTGAGATGGCCTGAACCCCCGAAAGGCCCATGACTGAAACGGGGGTTGGGCTTCGCATATCTGACCTGCTCACTTCATTTCCAAGCTGGCCTTCGTTGTTCCACCCCCAACACCAGACTTGCCCTGACCTCAAAAGCGCACAGGTGTGGGCGTAGCCCGCCGCAATCGCTTGGGCTTCCCCTAGACCCATGACAAGAACAGGCATCAGGCGGTCTCCGTCTCCCCTGCTCCCAAGCTGGCCAGAGCGATTTGCACCCCAGCACATGACTTGTACTCCCATCATTTGATCGACAAGCGCACAGGTGTGGGCGTAGCCCGCCGCAATCGCTCGGACCGTAGAAACAGCCACGGTGGGAGGAACATGACTTGAACTGGGGTTGTGCTATATTCATTGCCCCATTCCCAAGCTGACCGTACATGTTTTTCCCCCAACACCACGCGCTTCCATCAGAAAGCCATGCGCAGCTATGGCCTCCCCCAAGCCTAAGCCCAATTGGGACCCCT
>JANWYL010000294.1 GCA_025056955.1 Sandaracinaceae bacterium
GCATCTTTTGGACTTCGACGCGTCGTTTTTCAACCAGATCCGCAGAACGTTCGGATTGCTGTTGACGGCTCTGAATTGCGCCCTTATGGGCCATCTTTTGACGCGATTGAGTTAGGTCCGGGGCTGCACCGCTTTCGCTTTGTTCCAAACGTCGATTGTTGTGCCGAGCTCACGATTGAGAAGGAGATTCCTCCCGGCGATTCGCCCTATGTGCTTGCGGTGACTTTGCCATCCCGCCCCGCCCTTTTGATTGTGCGTTCGAATGTTCCAGCAGATGTTGTGATCGAAGGGGGAATTCAGGGACGGGCCCGCTCTCCTATTCCTGTGCCAATTCATTCACCCACTCGAAGTGAAATCCGGAGGATTACGGTGAGCGCACCTGGCCACGAAAACCACACAGAAGAGGTAATGTTCAGTGCCGGCGCTGTGGTGGAGCATCGCGTGACGCTCCGACCTCTGCCAGGAGAGGTCTCTTCCAATGACGGGTTGGTTGTGCGGTAGTTCGATGATGGTGGAAAGACCCAAGGGTTACGCTTCAACAGCAGCCAAGGCTCCTATGAGAGCAAAGGTAAAAAAGCCGCTTTTTGAGCTTTGGATGGTTTGGAGCCTGACGCTTGGGTTTTCTCGGGCCGCTTTTGCGGGCGATATTGAGGATTTTCAGGCAGCTCGTGCTTTTTATGAAGCCCACGAGTGGGCTCGCGCTGCATCTGCTTTTGAGATGCTCGTTGGGAGCGATCCGCCACGGTTGTCAAGCCAGCCTCTCATTCTTGAAGCACGCAAGTACTTGGCAGCTTCCTATGTTTTTTTGGGTCGAGAGGCGTTGGCGGCCGCACAGTTTGAGCGCCTGCTCACAGAAGAGCCCACCTACGAGCTCGATCCTGCCGCTTTTCCAAGCGATGTGGTGCGCTTGTTCGAAGGGGTGCGGGCGCGATTGCTTGAACGCAAGCGTGCCGAAGAATTGCGGCGCACTTTGGAGGCGGAAATCGAGCGGCTCCGGGCAGAAAAGGCGAAGCTTGAGGCGGCACTGAGCGAAGAACGAAGCGTGATTGTACCGCGTGCGCGATGGGTGGCATGGCTCCCATTTGGGATTGGCCAGTTCGAAAACGGAAACGATGGGTGGGGGTGGTTTTTCTTTGTGGGAGAGCTTCTCAGTACGGCTTTTCTTGGCGCTTCTCTTGCTCTGCACCACGCCTATCTCGCTGAACTCGAGGATCTTGAGCGGCACGGCCGAGACCTCGAGCGGATCGATCAGGTGAACGGAGCCCTCCGTGTTCTTCAGGTGGTGAATTGGTCAAGCGCTGGGATTTTTGGTTCCCTTGTGATCGCTGGAATTGTGGAGGCCAACCTCTCCTTTTCAGAGCATCGCATGATGCGATTGCCCCCCTACCGCCCACATCCTTCTTGGATGGACGTTGAGCCTTTGGGGTTGAGGCTTTTATTTTGAGTGCAGCTTTGGGTTTGGGCCTTGTGGAGCCAAACAAAGGTGGCAGTCAGAAGAAGAGTGGGGCGCTTGAGGAGGCTCAAGGCTCCATGCGCCGGTAGTAGATGTCGCCATTTGGGCAAGTGGGCCCTGAGGCCACTGGGCAAGCGCTTCCTCGACGGTGGTCTCGCCAGACGACATGAATGCGGTTGTTGGCAATGGCAATTACAGGCTCTTGGCTATCGCTTGACCCAGCCATCGAAGTGTCAAGCCGGTAATCGCTGGGCTGCCACGTGGCACCGCCATCAAGAGAGAAATTGGCATAGATGTCAAGGGCGCCTGAGCGCTCGTCAGACCAGACTGCACCAATCAGGTTGCCAGCTCCAGCGATTGCAAGCTCATGGCTTCCAGAAGCACCAGGTGAGGTTCCTGTATCAAGGCGCACAGGTGCCTCAAAGCTCATGCCCGCATTGGTTGAGCGGGTGATGTATGGATCAGGGAAGCCGGAGCGATAGTCGATCCAACCCACAAGCACCACACCTGGAGCAGGAGCAATCACTTGGGGTCCAATCGAGTCGTGAGGGAGGGGATCGTTATCAAGCTTAATTGCACTGGGCAACCAACTCACCCCTTGGTCATTTGAGCGGTTGAACCAGATGTCAAAAGAACCCCCATCGCGGTCGTCAACCCACGCGACGTAGACGTTGTTGCCCTCAGCAGCGATTTCTGGCGAGAAGCTTGAAGAGGCACCAGGTGCAGTGCCAGTGTCAACACGCTGTTCAGGCCCAACGAATGCATTCGTCGAAATGTCCCAAACTCGGACAAATACGTCAAGGGATCCGTTCCGGTTGTCGCGCCAGACGATATAGACCCGGCTTGGGGTTGCAGCGATTCGCGCATGTGAAGCGACAAAGTTGGGTGCGCCTGGGGAAGAGACTTGAACTGGGGTGGTCCAAGTGGCTCCTCCGTCGGTTGAGCGCGAAAAGAAAATGTGGCGGCTACGGGCACTGACAAATGCTTCGTAAATCACAAAGAGCTGCGTGCCTCCTGCGGCCAAACGCACCTCGAAGGAATCGCGAGTGACTGTGTCTCCCGTTCCATTGACACGGACCTCTGCCGCCAGCGTGCTCCCAGCTGCATCCGTCGAGCGCCTCGTCCAGATCTCACGGTAGCTCGTACCTCCGCGAAAATCAGCCCATCCCCAAAGCACATTGCTGGCCCCAAAGACGACCTGCGGTCTGAAGGTATCCCCTCCAGTCGTGTTGAGGCGCACAGGCGTAGCGAAGGTTCCGCCATTGTTGGTCGAGTGGGTGTAAAAAACGCGGGCGTCGATTTGGCTCCCACTTGGAACGGCTTCGCTCCACACAACCTGTACGTTTGCACCCCTTGCGGCGATGACTGGGCGCAAGGAATTGGTTTGGCTTTCGGTGGTTTGGGTATCGATTCGCAGGTCAGCGCTTCCGACCGGCCGCAAACAACCCTCATCCGTCATCCCATCGCAATCATTGTCGAGACCAT
>JANWYL010000295.1 GCA_025056955.1 Sandaracinaceae bacterium
CGTGGCCTCCTATGTGGAAGAAGCCAAAAATCAAAGCGGTGATGAGAATGGCTGTAAATCCATCCGTCAATTGGCTCAAGTAGGGGGCGAGAATGCCACGAAAGAGCGATTCCTCTGCAATTGGGGCCAATACAGCTCCAGCTAGAAACACCAGAATTCCATCAATAAGACTTCTGGACGCACCGCTCACCACATCGGCCACTGGAGAAAGCTCGACGTCCTCTTTGTGGACCAAGGTTAAGGTCATGGCCATTCCAAGAAAGAGGGCACGTGGCATCCACAGTGCGATATAGGCAAAGGCCTGAATGAGCGTGCGTCGAAGTGAAAAGACAGGGCCATCGTCTTGGAGCAAGGGTTGAAGGCTTCGGTGCTTCCAAAGCAGAAGCAAGGAGGAAGCACAAAGGAGCACCTCCGTCAACGCAAGCTCGATGGACTCAAGCCGGACATTATGGCCCTTGAGCAAAGGACACACCCATATCGAACCCACATTCCCAACAACAAAACCAAGTCCAAGCGTTCCAAAGAAGGGCAATACCACAAGCGCAGTGGAGCGGGCAGGTAGCTTACGCATCGCTCCCCATGCGAAAAAAATCGAGATGAAAAGCAGAAGACCAAGCGATGCACCAATGAGTGTTCCAGGAGTCCACGAGCGGAAGTTTTCTTCAAGTTCTTCTCGAGCTTCTATGCATCGCTCTTCATCGATGGGTCCTGCAAGAAAGGGCTGAGCCACCGCCTCGACTTGAATCTTGACTTCCTTATCAACTCGGGTGATGAGAAGGTGCCGTGTGCCTGCCCCCCGACCCGCAAGGGCTTTTTGGGCTTGAGATGGGCTTTCGACTTTCTGGCCATCGATTGCAAGGATTCGGTCTCCCTTGCGCACTCCTGCCCTTCTGGCAGGAGAGCCTGGAAGCACCCGCTCGACGAGCACGCCTCCCTCTTTAGATGGGCTGAGCAAGACCCCAATCCGAGGGGGTGGCTGAACCTCGAGCTTCAGCTGTTCTGTGTGGAGCATTTGGGCAGCGAGGAAAGCGGACAAGAACAACCCTCCCCATGCGATTGCATCGATTCCTGCAAGGACCAAAAGGCGTTTGGCCCACTTAGGGGTCAGGGCCCTTAACTTGTGCCATCCAATTAGGCCAATCGCGATTGAGGCAAAGGGGAATAGGCCAAGGAAAAGGGCTGCGTGAAACCAAATCGCGCCTTGTTCCTGAGGATCATGCCACTTTTGGAGTAATTTGTTTTGGAGTAATTTGAAGGACAGCCTGTTGATAAAAACCTGTTTCATGTCCTGCAGCGATTAAGGGCGAGAGCTGACTCGAGGGCTTGAAAGAAATCGAAGACACCACTTTCTGCAGCGTTGAGATCCCATGCCATGCCTCCAGTTTGGTGGGGCAGAGGAGGTTGAGTTCCAAAAGGGACATGCCACCCTTGACCGACTTCAGGATTCCAACGAGGCCCTGGACAGCGCTGGCCCAGCCCTTGAGCACTCAAGGCAAAGAGACGAATCCCGCGGCTCAAAAGAGCTTGAGCCACTTCTGCGTATGTGGTGTTTACAGGAATTCCACGCCCGAAGGGGCCAGAAAGGACTGCTGGTCGCTCTGCGAAGGTGTCGTCGGTAATCAGCAAAATCAAGCGTTCTTCATTGTTCCACGGGCAGCTTGTGGCAGCAAGGGCCACTGCATCGAGGGCGTTTTCAGTGCAGTCTACGTTTTCAATACCTGAAAGAGGGCTTCGGTTGGCTTGTGAAAGGTGGTGCCAGCGCGCGAATTCCGCTGCCAGGGTGGTGTGAACCGCAAAAGGAGCGCAGTTGTTGACGAGGATGGCATCGTCCACAAAGACAACCATCCCAATCGTGGTGTTTGTACGCATTGTCACCTCAAATAAAGGCGAAGCATTCCTCCTCAGCCACTCGAGCGTGCTCTGCATGCTGCTTGATACATCGAGCACAATCACAAGCGAGGCCGGTTGGCACCGTGACTGGCCATCGTGTTCTGAAGAGTCCGAGAGAGAGGCATCTACAACCTGAGTGCCTGCATCTGGAGATGGGCACCACGGAAAAAGCCTGCATGCAAGTTCGTCGCAATCCACGAGACCATCTCCATCGTCGTCGAAGCGGTTGGAGCATTGACTTTCGCCCCGCTCCAACTTTACCTTGCTAACACACGATGAAAGCAGTGCATGGCATGCGGTGGAAAGCCAAAACAAGAACAAGACTAGACGAAAACTTGAACCCTCATGCATCGTGGTGTGCATTGGGAAAGTCGTGGTCTAAACCCAGGCGGTTACCCATTCTCTAGGAATTTTGCTAGTGTTAGGGGCGCTCCTTATTTTGTGCAATGTAACACAATATCATGATCCGATCAGGGAAGGCCCATGGTTGCGGCCCGTTTAACCATTCGTCACGGAAATTCAAGCAGGTCTTCATGGGAAATTGAGCATTCTCAGCGAGGGATTCGGATTGTTGTGGGCAGTGATCCCCGCGCTGGGTGGGTGATTCAAAGCCCAGGTGTTGCTCCGTTTCATGTGGAATTCTATTGGGATGGTCAGTTGCTTCACGTGGCCGATGCCAGTGGGATTGGCGATGTCCGATGGAATGGCAGCCCAGTGCGCGGATGGATTCCCTTGGCCCATAGCGGAGAGTTGGCATTTGGGAGCGCCCTATTAGGTATTGAGATGGCAGGGATGCAGGGGGTTGGAAGAGCAGGAAGGGAGTTGGCCCTGACCTCAGAGCCGACGCGGGTTTATTCTGGCCCTGCTGGCAGTGAGGAAGCGACCCGAGTGGGACCAGGAGTGGACTTGGCTGTTCAGCCCCAACCGCACATTCCGAGCCATTCTCCTCCTTCAACCAAAGGGGAATCTCGATTTCACGAGCGCGCCTTGTTTTCTGATGAACTCCGAACAGAAGCCACGAGAGTGGTTGATT
>JANWYL010000296.1 GCA_025056955.1 Sandaracinaceae bacterium
TTCTGCAAAGCTTTTCCCTCGATACCGACCAAGGTTTTCTCGAATGCGATCATACACAACGATCGTATCGTTAATCGAATAGCCAACCACTGTCAGAATGGCCGCCACTGTTGTCAGATTAAATTCTTTCTGCGTGACCACATAAAATAAAACAGTGAAAAGCGCATCATGGAAAAGGGCAATGACACCGCCAGGAGCAAAACGTAAATCGAAGCGAAAAGCCACATAAGCCATGATGAAAACAATTGCGTAAACCACTGCCCGAATGGCACTCGTGCGGAGCTGTTCTCCAACCCGCGGCCCCACCCATTCAATCCTTTCCACCTCCTTTGGCCCTCGCTCGCCCAATCGCCTCTCAAGCTCCTGGATCATTTGGTCGGCGAGGCCAACGAGGTCGGCCTCATAACGATGCTCGCTCTCAGGCCCAAAGCGTCGAACCTCGCCCCGCACTTCAAGCCCTGCGCGAACCAAGCCTTCTCGGATGGCTTCAAAAGGCGCTTCTCCCTCGAGCGCTATCGATACCTTGTCCCCACCTGGCGAAACCCGAACATTCCGGACGCCAACAGAAAGCACCTCTTTGAGCTCGTCTTGAATACGCTTATTGATATCCGCGGGCAAGCGCGTCACTTCTCGCACGCGAATGATGTAGGTATTTGCTCGCCCTGTCACTGCAATCACGTCAGCATTTCGGTACCCCATCGCTTCAAGGGCACGGCGCAATTCAGCTGTACCAATCGCTCCTCCAAAACGCAATTGCAATTCTGTGCCACCCGCAAAATCAATTCCGTAGTTTAGCCCTGGAAAAAAAAGCCCCACCAAAGCAGCTATAACAACAATAAGTGAAAGCCCGACGAAAAAACGCCGGAAGCGCATGAAATCATAAACCCGATCTGCTTTAAAAAACTCCATGGCCTGCCTCAACCCACACGAAGCTTCTCAATTCGCAGCCCTCGGATGAGCCAATCGTAAATCACTCGACTGCAAAAAACCCCTGTAAACACTGAGGTCACGATCCCGACCATGAGCGTCACTGCAAAACCCTTAATCGGCCCGCTTCCATACTGAAAGAGCACCACACCTGCAATAAAAGTTGTAAGCTGCGAATCCAAAATCGACCAAAACGCCTTATCAAACCCCAAACTCACTGCCTTGGCTGCTGTTCGTCCAAGGCGCATTTCCTCTCGCATCCGCTCTGCGATGAGCACGTTGGCATCAACTGCCATGCCCACTGTGAGTGCGATCCCCGCAATGCCGGGCAAGGTCAAAGTCGCCTCAAAAGCAGCAAGAATCGCAAGCAAGAAAAGCACGTTGAGCAGGACCATCAAATCGGCAATAAGACCTGCAACCTCGTAGTAGAATGCCATAAAAACCAATACCAAAACAATCCCCCCAACTGCCCCAATAATCCCCTTTTCAATCGCATCTGCCCCAAGCGAAGGCCCAATTCTCTGCTCATTGGCTGGGCGAATTGGAGCCGGAAGGGCACCGGCCCGCAAAACAACCACAAGTTCCGAAGCCTCCTTGAGCATCTCTTGGTAAGACCGGTTCTTTCCAAGCGTGATCGATGCCCGCCCTCCACCAATCCGGCTTTGGATCACTGGAGCGCTTTCCACCCTGTCATCAAGCACAATTGCCATGCGACGCTTCACATTGGCTGCGGTCAAGCGCTCAAACACTTCAGCACCTGCCGCATCAAGGGTCAGGGCAACATAAGGGCTTCCGTCTTGGGGGTCATTGGCCACCATCGCATCTGCAATGGCATCACCCGTGAGTTCAGCCCTCGCATGGAGCGTGTAGGTGCGCCACATCTCCTCTTTTTGAGGCAAATCCTCCTCCCCAAACTCAATCCGCCCAAGCAGAAGCTCATGCCCATCAGGAATTAGGCCCTTATCACGCAGCCGGGCGATGAACTCCTGGAGGCGAATCTTGGCTTCGGGCCCCTTTGCCACAAGATAAGTCGATTGCACATATGGCCTCCCTTCCCCCGCAGAAACCGTTTCTTGAACGCGAGAAATCCCTTCTGGAATTTCGGATTGAGGAAGCGCGCTCAAAAAAGTTGCCTCATCGTCAACAATTTTGAACTCAAGGCGTGCTGTCCGGCTGATGACCGTACGAATTCGCTCAAACTGCTCATCGTTTGCGCCGGGGAGCTCGATAATGATCGTGTCTTCTCTTGTCATCACCGCTGCTTCGCGCAAGCCAAGTTCATCGATTCGCTCACTAATGGTCTCTCTCGCTTGTTCAATCGCTTGCTCTTTCAACCGTTCAACCGACTGCGGATCGAGGACAAAAGTGACTGAGCTTTCGGTGCGGCCCATCTCTCGGAGATCCCCTGCAACGTCTGCTGCAACGCCCTCAATCAGCTTGATATCGCCCTTTTCTTTGAACTGCACCCGAAAACCATCCCGTCCCACTCCTGTGATCCGCACGCGCTCTCGGGCACGTTCGAGCTGGGAAAGGGTGTGCTCCTTTTCGGTGCAGATCCCCATCTTCTCACACAAACGCTCAAGCACCTGCTGAGCCCTCAAATCCCGCCTGTCTTCAACGGCCTGCTCCACTTCGACTTCATAGACCAAGCGCAGGCCGCCACGGATATCGAGCCCCAGCGCAATTCGGCGCCCAACCAGCTTTTCAATTGCTTTTGGCGGTGCAAGGGCCGTCCCCCCCAAGCTCGGCCAAAACACGATTCCTGCAATCACAGTCAAAACCACAACAAGCGAAAATCGAATGTACCAACCCTTGTTCATTTGCCTCTCCCGAAGCGCCTTGGATTAGCCCAAAATCCGAAAACTGGCTAAGCCCCTATGATTTCTGGCTTTTTTCCTTTTCTCCATTCTCCTCCTTTGTTCCACTCGTCGAAGCACGTTCACCTAACTTACCCACCTCTCCTTTTTCATCAACTTTGCTGCGCTCTTCTTTTGC
>JANWYL010000297.1 GCA_025056955.1 Sandaracinaceae bacterium
CATACATATTTGGTTTGGGCGCGAAACAGAGCGGAAGTTGGACCGAACCACTTGGCGGCGTGGAATTCGCTGACCCTAATGCCAAGGCTTCGCAGAGCTTTGGAAAATGCGGCTTGGTACATGTCGTAGGAAAAATCACCGACCACCAACACGTGGCGGATTCGTCGCTGTGCTGTCATCGCTGAGCAAAGAGCACAAAGGGTTGAGGCGTCAAGCAAAGCGGAAGGCAAGAACTCTTGAAAGGGTTTGCTTTAAGGATGCAGCGTGCTGTAACTGACTGTGCGCAAGGAGGACAGGGTGTCAGGTGAGATCATCGAAGCATCTGAAGCACAAGCAGGAGACGCTCGTTCGTCCTTTGACCTGCGTCGCCTTGCCTTGCGAGGGTCCCTGTGGACCATTGGGGGGCATCTGTTTAACAACGCAGCCCGCTTTGCCTCCAACTTGATCCTCACGCGTTTGCTTGTGCCTGACCATTTCGGGGTGATGACAGTTGCAAATGTTTTTCTCCAAGGGCTGTACATGCTTTCTGATTTGGGGCTTGGGCCGAGCATCATTCAAAACAAGAGGGGGGAAGAAGAAGGTTTTCTCAACACTGCTTGGACGATTCAGGTGATGCGGGGAGCGATTCTCTTTGCAATTGCTTGTGTGTTAGGGGGGCCCTTGGCTCGCTTCTATGAGATGCCTGATCTCGCATGGCTTTTTCCTTTGCTTGGCACAACTGCCCTGATCGATGGCTTTACATCAACGGCAGTGTTCACACTGAATCGGGCCCTGATGCTGGGCAGACTCATTTTGCTTGACAGCATGGTGACGCTTACTGCAATTACGACCAATCTCATCACTGCATTGGTTGCTCCTTCGATTTTGGCCCTGGCGCTTGGGGGCGTCACTGGGGCTCTCATGCGCATGCTTTTGAGCCATTGGTTTCTTCCTGGGATTCGCCATCGCTTTGCGTTGGAACGTGAGGCGCGGGCTGAGCTTTTGCGCTTTGGGCGTTGGATTTTGCTTTCGACAGGTTTCACCTTTTTGGCCCTTCAAATCGATCGATTGGTTCTGGGAAAGCTTGTTTCAGAAGCCGAACTTGGGGTGTATTCGATTGCATTCATGTTGGCGGTGATTCCA
The DNA here is from genome assembly GCA_025056955.1 of Sandaracinaceae bacterium. Taxonomy (GTDB): domain Bacteria; phylum Myxococcota_A; class Polyangia; order Polyangiales; family Sandaracinaceae; genus JANWYL01. The sequence goes on from JANWYL010000297.1 coordinate 1,123, forward strand.
AGGGAGGTGATGGATCAACTGGCTCAACGTGTGTATTACCCTGTTGTGGCGAGAGAGTTGCGAAACGACCCCTCGAGCCCCAGCGTGCGCCGATTGCGAGCTCACCTTATGCTTTTGGTCTTGGTGCCTATTGCTTGCACGATGGGGGTGGCAGTTTCCCTGGTTGCTTTTCTCTATGACGAACGCTACGCCCTCGCGGGGCCACTTATGGCGTGGTTGAGCCTAGGCACGTGGTTCAACATCGCCGAGGCCACCTATGGTGCAATGGCCTTGGCTCGGGGTGAACCTCGTTGGATCACCTATGGAACCGGGCTGAAAGTGGTTGTCTTTGCTTTGGCAATCAGCGTTGTGCGAGGGTGGAGTGTCGAGGGGATTGCCATGCTCACTGCACTTTCTACCTTGGCGATTTGGTTGTTTACAGCGGTTGCCGCATGGCGTTATCGTTTGGCTTCTTTGGGTGTTGATGTGCTTGGAACTTTGGCTTTGTTGGTGATTGCGTACTTGGTACATCAGCTTGAGCAATTCATTTCTGGGGTAGCGGGGTATCGGCTTGTGGGGTTGGCGTTTGTTGGGCTCATCGCAGTGGGTGTACCTGCTTTTTTGTTGCGCAAGCGTGTGCTCGTTTTACTCTGATCGGTCTCGATGCGCATCCTTTTTTGCTTAAAAAGTTTTCATCGATCCGGTGGGAATCGGGTGGTTGCCACCTACGCCCAACGCTTGAGTCGGCGAGGGCACGAGGTGATTGTTGCGGGTGGGCCAGAACCTTTGCCTTCTTGGAAGCGGCGTGCCCGCATGTGGATCGAAAGTTTCATCGAAGGCATGCCTCCCCCGCATTTTCAAGCTTACCCTCCCTCTCCCTTTGATGAGCTCCAAGGGGTGAGGGTGATCCGTGTTCCTCATCCGGGTCCTTTTGAGGATCGGGATCTTCCAGATGCCGATATCGTGATTGCAACTTGGTGGGAAACCGCTGAATGGGTTGCGCGCCTTGCTCCTTCAAAAGGTGCCAAAGTCTACTTCATTCAAGGCAAAGAGTCGACCATTGATGGGATGCCATCTGAGAGGGTGGAGGCCACCTTGCGGCTTCCTCTCTTTCCGATAACGGTCTCTGAATTTTTGCTGGAGCACCTCAAAAGGACCCATGGGCGGAGCGAAGCGGTGCTCGTTCCCAATCCGGTTGATCTCATCCGATTCAATGCGCCTCCCCGCGGCAAGGCCAGGCGGCCAACCCTTTCTTGTGTTTATACCAGGGGTGCGCGGATTAAGGGGTTTGACATTGCAATTGCCGCGATTTTCGAGCTCAGGCGCGCTCTTTCTGACCTCCAGGTCCTCTGCTTTGGGTTTGATCCTCCTCCCCGTGGGCAATTGCCATCATTTTTTGAATTTTTCTGCAATCCTCCAATTCAACACATTGTTGGGATTTACGCTTCTTCTGACCTTCACCTTCACACTTCGCGGGTCGAGGGCTTTGGTCTTCCCATTCTTGAGGCGATGGCTTGCGGAACACCAGTCGTGGCCACTCCTGCTGGCGCTGCTCCTGAACTTCTTCGGAGCGGAGGTGGGATTTTGGCCCGCGCTTTTTCTCCCTTTGATGTGGCCCAGGCTGCTTACCAAGTTTTGACTCTTCCAGGGGGCGAGTGGAGAGAACTTTCACGCCTTGCTTGGAAGAGGGCTCGGAGGCATTCGATTGAGGATGCAACCTCCAGTTTTGAGGAAGCGCTCCTTCAAGCGCTGTCGTGGTCTCGTTCAGCTGGGGTTTAGGCTGCACCTGATGGGGATGGCACTGCCCACTTGACTTTCATT
>JANWYL010000298.1 GCA_025056955.1 Sandaracinaceae bacterium
CCCTTGACATGATGCTCCGCACATGCACGGTTCAAGCAAACTTAGACTACTCAAGCGAAAAAGACGCAATCAAAAAGCTTCAGGTTGCTCTTCGTTTACAGCCAGTTGTAACAGCAATTTTTGCAAACAGTCCATTTGTAGAAGGCAAAATGAGTGGGGAGCGCAGCCACCGTGCCCTGGTTTGGCTTTACGTGGATCCCAACCGCACAGGTCTTTTGGATTTCGCTTGGAAAGAGAACGCGATCGGATACCGAGATTACGTCGAGTGGGCGCTCGATGTGCCGATGTTTTTTATCAAGCGAAAGGACCAGATTATCAAAAACACAGGCCAATCTTTTCGTGAATTCATGAAAAATGGATTTCAAGGCACTTTCGCAACGCTTGAAGACTGGAAAACCCACTTGAACACCCTCTTCCCCGAAGTCCGCCTCAAGCGAACCCTTGAGCTGCGCGGGTCTGATTCTGTGGGCCTACGGCTTGCCCCTGCCTTGGCAGCCTTGTGGAAAGGCCTTCTTTACGACCCCGATGCCCTCCAACGGGCCGAATCTCTGGCTTCACGGCTTTCGCTTGATGAGGTCAAGCGGGCCAGGCCAGAGATTGCCAGGCATGCATTGCGGGCCATTCTTCACAATCGAGAGGTGGCTGAGTGGGCATGGGAAATTGTGGAAATTGCGGATAGGGGCTTATCGGCTCTCGGCAAAAACAGCTCCAAAGAGAGGCGCTTTCTTGAGCCTTTCCGCCGCCTGATCGAACGTGCGAAGAGCCCCGCCGACCTCCTGCTTGAGCTTTTGGATTCAAATCGCCCCCTCCTTTCACATGTGCTCGAGTATGCGGCTTTTGATGATAAAAAATTCTACGAGCAAATTCTTGGATGACTGAGCCACTGTTTGGTGACTTGCGCTCTGGCATCACTGCTCAATTTTGTTTGCGCTTTTGTTTGCGCTTGAGGAGTGGCCATGGGCCCTTGGCAAGAGGCACCCGCTCACACCCACCGCTGTGACCACTGCTTCTGCCCTTTCGAATCACCTGAAAAATGCCAACTGCTTTTTAAGAAAGCACTCCTGGTCAGGCGGTTTTTCCAAGTGACGATTTTCCAAGTGACGAGAAGTCTTCACCACGTGGTGTGCCTCATGCGTGCGTATGCTTTGGCCCCCTGTTTGCGGTTCAGTTCACCTTCGACCATACACCCCGCAACATGACAAAAAAAATCCATAAAACCATTGAAGAATGGCAATCCCTTTTGACCCCAGAGCAGTTTCGGGTGACCCGCTTGTGCGGCACAGAACCTCCTTTTTCCGGAAAGTATTGGAACCACCACGAAAAAGGCATCTACTGCTGCGTATGTTGCAAAACTCCTTTATTTTCGAGTCAGCACAAATTTGACTCCGGCACAGGCTGGCCAAGCTTCTTTGCTCCAATTGATCCTCAACTCATTTCCACGCGCGATGATTTTTCCTACGGCATGCATCGCATCGAAATCCTCTGTGCCATCTGTGATGCCCACCTTGGGCATGTCTTCCCGGATGGCCCCCCACCAACAGGTCTGCGCTATTGCGTGAATTCGGCAAGTCTCGAATTCGTGCCTGAATCATCTCGTACCCCCGAACCCAAATCCACTCACGATTAAAATGACATGATCGCGTGAATCGCAATGGGGTTATCCCAATTTCTGGGCCCATCAACGCGAAGGCGTATGATGCCATCCCTGTCAATGACCCATGTCTCGGGGAAAAGCCTGGTCCCGAAGCGTCCGGTGATGACCTTGCGCTCAGGATCAAGAAGGACGCGCAAAGCACTGTTCCGAGGCACCACTTTGCGCACCTCCTCCCACGATGGGTCTGCCGATATTGCAACAACACCCACGTCTTTTCGCGTTTTTAGCCTTTGAGCCAATGCGATGAGGGAGGGCATCTCTTGAATGCAGGGAGCACAACTGCTCATCCAAAAATTCATGACCACGATCTTCCCCCGATTCTCCGACATTCGAAACGTCTTCCCCTCATCATCTTTTAGTTCAAAGCTTGGCACCCTCCGGTTATTCCCGTAGTAATGGAAGGGGTGGCCTTCTCCCTTCTTCCAAGAAAAAAAAGCTTCATCCCCAATAAGCGCTCGGATAGGCATCTCTTTTCGCTGGATTTCACCTTGGATGAAAGCAGAAAACAACATCCCTACCACAAACATCCCCCCACCCAAGATGATCGCTGTTACAACCATCTCACCCTTGCGAACACCCTTTACCCTCCTCAGCATCACGGATGCCTTTACCTTGCCTTTTGGCCGTCCAAAGGATCCTTCAGAACCGGCCAACGTGCCTTTGTTTCACCGATTTTTAAAAAGACCCCCTCCTCATCCTCCCCAAGCCAATCGGAAAGAGCAGCCATGGCCTCATCAGTGAACACACAGGACATGCGCCCCTCTCGCGCATCAAAATACAAGCGCCCATCTTCCCCCTGGCGGAGGCTTGCGAGGTTCACCTGCTCCTTCGTGCCATCTGAAAGCATTGCCCACATCGCTCCCTCCCTCACTTCAACCCCACGGGCAAATAGCGGGGGCCCCTCGATTTGGACATAAACGCGGCTTATGGCGTTTTTGAGAAAATACCTACCGTCCTCATCCCGATCAAGCCACGCATCAAAAGCCGCGCAAATCCCACGATGCGTGATTTCCTCTCCTTCACACCACCACCTGCCTTGAGCATCCCGGCGGAGGTCAATTTCCGACTTGAATTCGAGGGCTTTGTGCAGTGGCTCCTTCACCTTAGCCTCCACCATGCCCCAAGCCACCTGAGTGCTGCATCCTCCTCAACCGAAATGCCATCTCCCTTTGCAATCATTTCCAGTGTGTTGAATATCAGCTTTTTCTCCTCGTCTCCCTCAAAACGCTTGGAGAATTC
>JANWYL010000299.1 GCA_025056955.1 Sandaracinaceae bacterium
TACGAAAAACTTGGGGCGCATGTGTGTGAATTCATGGGGCGCTGGGGGACAAATTTTGCTGTGTGGGCCCCTCACGCAGAGTCTGTTTCGGTGATTGGGTCTTTTAATGGTTGGGATGAAAAGGCCAATCCCCTGCGTCCGATTGGCAATTCTGGGGTGTGGGGGGCATTTGTTCCAAATGTTGGTAAGGGAGCGCTCTACAAATACCGAATTCGAAGGCAAGGGCGGGTCTTTGATAAGGCCGACCCCTATGGCAGGTGGCAAGAATGCCCTCCTGGAACAGCCTCAATTGTTTGGACTTCGGAATATCAATGGGGGGACCAAGAATGGATGGCTGTTCGAAAGGAGCGCAATCACCCGAAAGCACCCATTTCGATTTACGAAGTGCACATCGGCAGCTTTCAGCGTGTTCCAGATGAGGGGTGGCGTTCTCTCTCTTATCGCGAACTGGCTCCAAGGCTGGCTGATCACCTCGAGGCCTGCGGCTTTACGCATGTCGAGTTTTTGCCAGTTATGGAGCATCCTTTTTTTGGAAGTTGGGGTTATCAAATCACTGGATATTTCGCTCCGACCCATCGCTATGGCACGCCAGATGATTTTAAGTTTCTCATCGACTACATTCATCAGCGTGGCTTTGGCGTGATTTTGGACTGGAGCCCAGCCCACTTTCCCGGCGATCCTCACGGATTGGCTCGTTTTGATGGAACGTGCCTTTATGAGCATCCGGATTGGCGAAGAGGATTTCATCCTGATTGGAAATCTTTGATTTTCGATTATGGAAAGAAAGAAGTTAAATCCTTTTTAATCAATTCAGCTTGTTTTTGGCTCGAGCATTATCATGTTGATGGCCTGAGGGTGGATGGTGTGGCATCGATGCTTTATTTGGACTATTCACGCAAGCCTGGCGAGTGGTTGCCCAACAAATATGGTGGAAGGGAACACCTCGAGGCAATTGATTTTTTAAGAGAACTCAATGAAACGATTGCGCGCAGATTTCCAGATGTGTTGGTGATTGCTGAGGAATCAACTGCGTGGCCCAAAGTGACTGGGCGTGTTCAAGATGGGGGGCTTGGCTTTTCCATGAAGTGGGATCTTGGTTGGATGCACGATACGCTTTCATATCTTTCTAGAGATCCGATTTACCGGCGCTATCATCATAACGAAATCACATTTCGTTCGCTTTACGCTTTTAGCGAGCGCTTTGTGCTTCCCCTTAGCCACGATGAGGTGGTTCATGGCAAGCGCTCGCTCATTGCAAAGATGCCAGGTGATCGATGGAAAAAGTTTGCAAATTTGCGTTTGCTTTTTGGCCTTCAGTTTTCAATGCCAGGTAAAAAGCTCATTTTTATGGGCGGGGAAATTGCTCAATGGAATGAATGGAATCATGATGGGCAAATCGATTGGAAGTTGCTTGAGGATCCCGCTCATCGGGGAGTGGCAAAATTGGTGAGTGACTTAAACCATCACTATCGCTCAGAATCTGGATTGCACAGAAAAGATTGTGAAGAGGGGGGTTTTGTGTGGGTGGATGGAAGCGATGAATGGCATTCGGTGATTGCTTTTTTAAGGGTGGGCGATGAGTCAACAGCTCCCATCCTTGTTGTTGTGAATGCCACCCCTGTGGTGCGATACGATTATCCCGTGGGTGTTCCCGTTGAGGGGAGGTGGCAAGAGATCCTCAACACCGATGCGCTTGAATATGGGGGAAGCGGTGTCGGTAACCTCGGTGCTGCTGAAACGATTCCTGAGCCATGGGCTGGATTTGATTTTCAGTTGCGCCTGACTTTACCCCCTCTTACCGTGCTTTGGTTGAAAGCGCCAAAGGCTTGGGTGCTTCGAGAAAAAGCGGAAGAGCAAGAAAAAGCGCCCGAAGCAGAGGACCGGTCGGGCACAATTCAAGCTGGGGCGGAGGATCAAGAAGCGCACACGGAGAGGGGAGAAAGCAGTTGATCTTCCCTAAGCTCCTTTGAAAAAATGAGGGCATGAATTCAAATGATTGTAGAAGCTTGACGAATTGTGATTTTTAAAGGAGCGTTGGCTTATGGATTTAACCCTCTGCCGCGTCTTTTTGTTGAGCCTTGTGCTTTTGAGCAGTGCATGCCGAACGCCATCTTCTTTGTGTAATGAGTATTTCGATAAGCGCAATCGCGCAGAAGATGAATGTGGATTTGAGCGCACAGACCGCTCAAAGCATTGTTTTGATCAACAAGGTTTGCGTTGTGGCTGTGGATCAGTAAGCGCTGTCCAGAACGCTGCTACGCTCGTGCAAGACTGTTTTCGATTTTTGGATCAAGTGGCAAATGGCACGATTGATTGCAATGATGTGAAGCCAGATCCAACGATGCAGAGGCAATGGCCTCCCCCTTTTTGTGATCCAAACATGTATTTTGTCCCAAGAAAGTAAAATCCAAGCGCAGCGAGGAGGTACATGAGGCATTTGGGAATGATGTTTTTTTTGGCAATCGGGCTATGGATGGAAGTGGGGTGCATCATGGGCACCTACGAGGGTAAGGGTCAAGTCGGGCAAGCTTGTAATGGCTCTCCTCATCTAGGCGGCTGCGTAGAAGGTGCCTATTGCGTTGAAGAACGCATGGATCCCAATCGAGAGGTGCCACACGGGCCTCACGTTTCTCGTTTTCGATGTCGAAAGGCCTGTAATTCCAACTCAGATTGTGACCGCGGGGAAACCTGTGAGGCGGTTCCAGAAGCCCCATACGCTTCTGTCTGCCGGCCAAGTCTGGCTTCTTTTGGCCACGCAACGAATCCATAGCCATGCCGAACCACCGCGGTGAACACTCGGAAGACCAAATTGTCGAAGCAGCAATACGTGTTTTGGCTCGGCAGGGTTTTGCGCGGACAAGCCTCCTTGACAT
>JANWYL010000029.1 GCA_025056955.1 Sandaracinaceae bacterium
TGTGGCCTGAATCTGGAGCGAGGGCCCAGGACCACCGCATCTTCCAAATTCCTGAAGGAGCACGCGCAACCGTCCATCCCCCATGACATCAATGGCACCCATGTCACCCATCGTGGCAAGCCGGGCAAAAACACTCAGGCGACGCTTGGACATTCCCTTTACTTCCACTGTGGCCACCGCCATGCCCCACGAAGGAGAAGAAACAGTAATCGAGTCATGGTGTCCATGGAACGCACTCGCCACAAGGAGATGACCAGGAGTTGGTGGCATGCTCAAAGCAGCGCTCACCGGTGACATTCCAAATGCCTCAACCCACTGCACCCGCCGGAAAGATCCAATGCACCCAGCATTCATTTGTGCGTCACCCAGAGGGGCATCACCGCTTGCGTCGCCTAGGCTCCCATCCACTCTTCCGTCCGTTCCTCCATCGCTTGGGAGAAAGGCATCACTTCCAAGATCCCCCATGAGCGAGGCATCGTTTGGAGAAGCATCGAAGGTGTCGAGCTCTCCTGGGCCATCCATCCCCTGGGCATCTCCACCATCTCCAAGGCCCTCCACCTCATTTCCATCAGAACGTTCATCAACACCAAAAAGGAGGGCATCGGAGCCATCGAAAGCCAGCGTTTTTGCGTCGATTCCCCCGTCAAGTGCTGCATCGCTTGTTTTTCGCAAGGGCAGCTCCCCCCGGTCGATGAGACAGGCGCTTACAGCGCTCAAAAAAGCCGAGCCCACCGCCAAAAAGATGAGGCGAAGCCGCGTGGACCAAACGCACATCGCCTTCACTCTAACCCTTTTTTGCTTCTACGCCAAGCCCTTGCTCTCACTCGGGCCAAGGCAAGTCCACATACTTAACCGCGAGAACCGTATAGCGCTTGACTCCCTTGGGTGTATGGACCGTAATCTCGTCGTCCACTTGTTTTCCGAGGAGCGCCGCGCCAAGGGGCGAGCGGTAGCTGATGCGCCCCCTTTCTGCGTCGGTTTCGTGCTCTCCAACGATTGCATAAACGCTTTCGTTCCCCTCTTCATCGAGCAAAGTGACGGTTGCGCCGAAGTAGATTCGATCGCCTCGGTCGATGCTGGGATCGATGACCACAGATTGCTCGATGATCTTTCTCAAAAAACGCATGCGTGAATCGATTTGCCTGAGGCGGCGCTTGCCATAGATGTACTCTGCGTTCTCAGAGCGATCGCCTTCCGCAGCCGCTGCTGCGGTCGTTTGAACGACACGGGCGCGCTCTTCGCCAAGGCGTTCGAGTTCAAGCTCGAGGCGGCGTCGCCCAGCAGGAGTGATGTAAGAGGGCCCACGTGGGCCCTGTTCTTCTTCTTCCTCCTCGTCCTCGAATTCTGGCCTCATGGTTCAATCAATAGCTCAATTTCACTGCCCATGGGCAGCGAAAACAAAAAGAAGGCGCTTTCGGCTGAAAGGGTGGCAATTGGCGGATAGCCACAGGTGATCGGATGATCGGGGCCGAGCACGATCAGTTGCCCGGATGGTGTCAGCTGAATCATGCCGAGAATTGCCGGAAGGCTTGAGTGGAGCGGCGAAGGACGGGGGAGGGTGGTATCGGGAATGACCCGCGTTCCCATCCGATCGCTTTGGCTGGATATACGAGCCAAAATGCGCTTTGGCAATGCAGGTGGAGCCCAAGGGGAAGCGTGAGCGCAAACCGACGCATGAAGGGGAACATTTGGTATATCCAAAACAGGCTTGGGTGTGCTCTGCTCAATACAACCAAGTGGCAACCGATCCCCTCGCCGCATCGGTCGGCCTCCATGGGGGCCGCAGCCAAGTTGCGGAAGTGCCCCTTTGCCACCAAAAAGCGTGGGGAGCTCAAAACCGCCTTCAACTGCCAAATACCCAACCCGGTAGGAACGAGGTGAATGGAAGGTGGAAGGAACATCTGCTTTCAGCCGAAAGAGCCTGCCTTCGACGTCTGCAACCCAGCGAGGTGGGGAGTTGCGAAGAACAATGGTGAGGCTACCCGTAAACTCGATCACCGTATCTCCTGGATGTGCTGGCAGTCTTGCGCAGGCACGGTGGGCCAGGAAAGGTGCGAGGGGGCCACCTGGTGGTGTTCCCATGGACAAGCGACGGGTTGGAATAAGGTCAACCACGTTCGATATTCCGCAACAAGCAGTGACTTCGAGATGGGGTGATAACCAATCCACATGATGGCGTGGTTGAATTGGGTTGTTACGAGAGCGAACCCAATCAATAGGAGAAAACGAGACGCGATCGCCAGGGAGGAGGGGATCGCTAAAGGGATCAAAAAAGGGTGCACTTGCGATCAAATGCCAACCACCTGGGGTGCAACCAGGATATATCGCGCTCATTCCTGCAGCAATTCCCACTGCACCGCGGGGCACACGGGGGCGGGGGTCAGCACGGCGCGGGATCGAGCAGAGTGAGGGATCAAGGCCGCGGAGGTAGGCAAAGCCAGGTGCAAAGCCAAGGAAAGAAACAACGAATTCAGAGGAAGAGTGCTTTTCGATGAGTGTTTTCACGGAAATTCCCGCAATCCGCGCAGCTTCTTCAAGGTCATCCCCATCATACACCACTTGGATCACCTTGTGCTTTTGGGAGGTGATTGGGGCATTCTCACAGTGACTGATGAGTTGTGCAATGGCGTCACCCAACTTTTCCCTTTTTGAAGCTTCGATGGGTTGGTTAGCGACGAGGAGAAGCGCATTTTCTGTGATAACGGCATCGGTGAAAGGCCCAAGCCCAAGCGAGGCGCGTTGGAGCGCTTGCCTTCCACCAACATCAGTTGCCCATTTTGGTGGTAGCTCCACCAGAAGAGAGGAAGGTGTTAACCAAAAAAGGGTAGGCATTGGATGCTCTTGCTCAACATTCGATCGTGTCACAATAAAGTCACAATAAAGAAGCCCGATGCAAAGAGCGCCAGATCCTTCCAATCACCTTCAACTTCGCATCGATGGAATGAGTTGTCCTGCCTGTGTGCGGCGCATCGAAAGGGCGGTGAGCCGAATCGAAGGGGTGGTGCAAGCCGAGGTGGACTTGGCGAGCGAACGGGCATGGGTTGTGATCTCTGAAAAAGCGCCTCGCGCGCGTGTTCAGGCAGCAATTGAGCATGCCATCGAAGGGGTTGGGTATCGCGTTCTCCATGAAGAGCGGCATCAGCTGGGAGGGAAAAACGGGTGGGAAGTGGTTGTGGCTTGGATCTGCCTGGCGCTCACCTACTTCATTGGAAGGGTTGGGTGGAGCCGCCTTGAATGGTTCATGGCTGTGTTTGTTGTGGTTGTGGTTGGAAGGAGAACCATTGAGCGAGGTGTCAAGCAAATCGCTTCATTCGACTTAAGTCTTGATGCCCTTGTCACGATGGGTGTGCTTGCGAGCCTTGTGGTTGCTTTCATGGGTGAAAGCACTCATCACCATGCCCACTCGGAGGCTTTGATGGCGTCTTTACTTGTTGTTGTTTTGCGAACTGGCAAAGAGATTGAGGCCAGAGCCAAGGCTCGGGCGAGCGAAGCAGTTGAAGCCTTGTTTCGCTCCATGCCACGGCTGGCCAGGGTGCAAAAGGATGGTGAGTGGGTGGAAGTGCCAGCACCTTCGGTGAAAAGAGGAGAGAAGGTCAAAGTTGGTCCATTTGAGCATGTTCCGGTTGACGGTATTTTGCTTGGCGATGAGCCAGTGGAGCTTGATGAATCGCTCATCACCGGCGAGAGTAAGCCCGTGCTTAAGCATCCTCAGGCTTTGGTGAAGGCAGGCTCTTTGGCTCTCGGAAAATCCTTTGTGCTTCAGGCAGAGGCAGTTGGAGCAGAGAGCGAACTTGGACGCCTTCTCCAGCTCCTGCTTCAAGCCCAGCAGGGGCGATTACCAAGCATCGAGAGTGTGGACAGGGTGGTTCGTTGGGTGATTCCATTGGTGCTGACTTCGTCTTTTGTTGTTGCAATCGCATGGATGCTTGGGGGAGCAAGCCTGAAACAGTCGGTGCGCATTGCTGCATCGATGTGGGTCGTGGCTTGCCCCTGTGCGGTTGGAATCGCTGCACCCATCGCCGTGGCCACTGCGATCGGCGAGTTGGCCAAAAAGGGTGCTTTTGTGAGGAGAGCGACTGCTCTTGAAGAAGTGGCGCGGGCAAAGACCTTGGTGTTTGACAAGACTGGAACAGTGACATGCGGGGCACCAAAACTGAAAAAAATCCTGATGGCCCAGGGAGCACTCCTTGGAGAAGATGAAATCATCAAGCTCAGTGCTGCAATTGAAAGCGTGAGCCCCCACCCCATCGGAAGAGCCATTTTCGAAGAAGCGATGCGCCGAAAGCTGGTTGTTCCACCCGCAAGTATGGTTGAAGAGCAGGTTGGTAAAGGAGTGAGTGGAATCGTCGAAGGGGTGATGGTCAAGGTGAGAAGGCCAGATCACCAATGCGATGAATTGTTCGCGATTGAACAAGCACCTGAGACGGAACCTCTCAGCGTCGCTGAGGTTGAGGTTGATGGAAGGGTGCAGGCGCGGATGTACTTCGAAGACTTTTTGCGCGACTCTGCCAAAGATTCGGTGAAAGCCCTGCGAAAGATGGGGTTTCATTTGGCGATAAGGAGCGGGGATGATGCTCGCGTGGTCCAACGCATTGCGGAGGAGCTGGATATAAAGGACGCAATTGGTGGATTACACCCACAGGAAAAGATTCGTGGTGATGAGGGATGGTTGCGGCCGGTGGTGATGGTTGGTGATGGTGCGAATGACGCCATCGCCATGGGCAGAGCTGAAGTTGGAATGGCGCTTGGTGCCCGCATGGAGCTCACCCTGCGGGCTGCAGACATTGTGCTTGAGCGTCCAGACCTTGGGTTGGTGGTTGAAGTGATTCAAATGGCTCGCTCGCTGCTGCGGATCATCCGGCAAAACCTGGTTGCTGCCTTTGCCTATAACGTGGTTGCGATCTTTGCGGCTGCCTTTGGCGTTTTCGAAGCCATCGGAGGGCCGGCGGGTGCAGCTTTGGCGATGAGTGCCAGTTCCATTGCTGTGGTTTTGAACTCCCTCCGATTGAAAAAACTTAGCCTCAAAGTACGCCCTCAAAAGAAGAGCATTGCGCTGAGTCAAAAGGATGCTTGACTCTCTAAAAAAATCAGCTCAAGGCATTTTATGCGCATTTTGGGTTTTCGCCGCTTGCGAGAAGCGACACTGCTTTGTTTCGGTGCACTTGCTTTTGGCTGTGGCGGTAATGGGGGTGTGGACGCAGGCACAGAGGATATGGGGCTGGGCGAGGATGCGGCATCAAGGGATGCTTTCATTCCTCAACGAGACAGCGGCCAAATCGATGCATGGTTTGAACATGATGGAGGAGGGAACACCAAAGACGGTGGATGGGGTGATGCGGGGCCTCAGCCACCGCCGGGTAGAGTGCGAATCACCCTTTGCCCTGGCGATCGATTGCCGTCGCTTCCTGGTGCACCATGCACCATCACCCGCGGTACTTCGGTATTGCTGATCACAGGTGATGTTCTCACTCCTGGGGAGGTGCTAAGGGGAGGTCAGGTGTTGGTTGAGCCTGATGGGACCATCGGGTGTGTTGGTTGTGATTGCAACTCCGCTCCTGGTGCGAGCGGTGCCACCCAAATTGTGTGTCCAGATGGTGTGGTTAGCCCTGGCCTTATCAACGCTCACGAACACTTGACTTTCCAGGGGCTTCCATATCGCCGCACGCCTGAGCGCTACGAGCACCGCCATGACTGGCGGCGAGGGTTGCGCGGACACACCCGCATTCCCGCGAACATGACGGAGGGAGCTCCCGAGACCCAGCTTGCAGAGTTGAGGATGGTGATGGGTGGGGCAACGAGTGTCAATGGTTCAGGTGGCCAGCCCGGATTTGTGCGCAACTTGGACCGCCCCATGCTGCTCGAAGCAGGGCTCAGCCATGCTCCTGCTCGCTACGAGACATTTCCTCTGGATGATTCGAGCGGAATTTTGCTTGCCATGGGTTGTGGCTATGGTCCAGGTCGTGACACGAGATCAACCATTGCAAGCGTCGAAGCATACACACCACACGTGGCCGAGGGCATCGACAGGGAAGCGCGGAATGAGTTTCTCTGCATGCGCGAGGGAATGCACGATCTCATCGAGGAACAGACTGCCTTGATCCACGGGGTGGCTCTCCTTCCTTCCGACATGCGCGAGCTTGCTGAAGAAGGAGCGATGTTGATTTGGTCTCCGCGCAGCAATATCACCCTCTATGGTGACACTGCAAGGGTGCGCGAGTTTGACCGCATGGGTGTTCCAATTGCGCTGGGTACAGATTGGATCACCACCGGTTCAATGAACATGTTGCGAGAGTTGGCTTGTGCCGATGAATTCAACGCGAGCTATCTTGATGGTTATTTCAGTGACGAGGACCTGTGGCTCATGGCCACCCGCAATGCGGCGATGGCTGTGGGCATGGAAGAGGTGATCGGCACCTTAGCACCTCGCATGCTGGCCGATATCGCGATTTTTGATGGCAGGGTGCACCCAGATCACCGTGCGGTGATCGATGCCGATTCTCCCGATGTTGTGCTTGTCCTAAGAGGAGGTGTTCCCCTCTACGGTGACGCTGCACTCATCGAAGGCATTCCCAATGGTGGCACAGGGTGTGATCTGGTTGATGTGTGTGGTCGGCCCAAAAGAGCATGCGTGCGCCGTGAGGTTGGGCTGAGTTACAGCGAACTTCTGAGTCGAGCCAATGCAGGAAGGCCAGCTTATCCGCCCTTTGTGTGTGGCACACCCCCAGATGAGCCAACTTGCATCCCTGAGCGGAATGATGCGATGGCTTCTGTTCTTGGGTCAAACCGCTACACGGGGATGAGAATGGCATCAGACCTTGATGGCGATGGCATTCTCAATGAAATGGATAACTGCCCGAGGGTGTTCAACCCGATAAGGCCGCTGGACATGGGTGTGCAAGCAGACGCCGATGGAGACGGGGTGGGTGATGCATGCGATCCATGCCCGCTATTGCCACGAAGAAGCGACTGCGAGCCGCCGGATCCCATCGATGGTGACCGAGATGGTGTACCAAATGCATCAGACAACTGCCCAATGGTGGCAAATTCAACCCAAGTGGACACGGATGGTGATGGGTTTGGTGATGCCTGCGATCCTTGTCCAGGAGAGCGAGGACCTGATGGAGTTGCGTGCCCCATTACCATTTATCACATCAAAAGAGGGTATATTCCCGATGGCACCACTGCAAGGGATCTGAGGGGTGTTGTCACTGCCATCACACCCAACGGATTTTTCTTCCAGCTCACTCCATCTGATCCAGGGTATGCGGGAGTTGATTTTTCTGGCATCTTTGTTTTCACCTCATCTTCACCCAGTGGCCGCTCCCGAGGAGAGCGGGTTTCTGTTTCTGGAAGGGTGAGCAACTACTTTGGACAATGGCAGTTGCAGTCGGCCACGGTCATGTCGATTGGTGTCGGCACCGAACCTGCACCTGTCGTTGTGGCACCATCGGAAATTGCAACCGGTGGCACAAGGGCCTGGGCATTGGAAGGTGTGCTTGCGCGGGTGGAGGGGGTGAGCACCATCAACTCCAACCCAGACGCGCCCATGGACTACGGAGAGATTCTTGTGACCGGGAATTTGCGAGTGGATGACTGGATGACATCCCTTGCACCTTACCGAAGCATTGGAACCACCTTTACAAGCATCACGGGCATCGTGGCTTTTCGTCACTCGAACTCGAAGCTGATTCCAAGGGATTCGCGTGACATAGTGAGCCCTTGAGCCCTCTTCTCGTGTTTGAACTTCTGTTGTAGACTTCACTACCGCAATGAGTGCATCTCCATCTACAGCAAACGACCCATTGGTGGGGCAGACAGTCGCAGAGCGCTACCGCGTGCTTCGGCTGATCGCGCGTGGCGGGATGGGTCGGATTTATGAGGCGGAACAGGTTGGGCTTGGGCGCCGCGTGGCGCTCAAAGTGCTCGATATCGTCGGTGGTGAGTCGGAGAGCTTTCGCAAGCGCTTTTCGCGCGAAGCGGCGACGTGTGCCCGTCTTTCTCACCCAAACATCGTCATCGTTCACGACTATGGGAGCTTCGAAAGCGAGGGACAGCTTCGGTACTACATGGCAATGGAGTACATCGAAGGGCCCACTTTGGGAATGGTGCTCAAGCAAGAAGGCCCCCTTCCGGTTGGACGAGCGGCTTTCATCGCGCGTGAAATCGCGCGAGCCCTCCGCGAAGCCCACCACCTCGGTGTGGTGCATCGCGATCTCAAGCCTTCCAACGTCATGCTCGTCAGGCGAGCTGATGGCGAGAGCGTAAAGGTGCTTGACTTTGGGATTGCAAAGGTGCTCCGAGAAGATGGGGAAGGGGAAAGGGATGGTGAACCATTAACCCGCGAAGGGGTTTTGGTTGGTACACCTCGATACATGGCCCCAGAGCAGATTTTGGGAGGGGATGTTGATCCACGCACCGACATTTACTCGCTTGGTGTGCTGTTTTACCAAATGCTTGCAGGCCATACCCCATTTGCAGGAAAAGACAACTTGCAGGCAATTATTGCCCATCTCAATCAACCTCCCCCTGACTTGCCTGAGCCTGTGCGTTCCCAAGTGCCCCCATCGGTCCAGGCGATCATTCGCACCTGCCTTCAAAAAGATCCAGCTCAGCGTTTTTCAAGCGCAACCGAATTTCTCGCTGCACTCAACGAAGTCGCACCAGAAATTCCTGGATGGGTTGGCGGCATCACAAGCGGGGAGCTTTCGGCAGTGCACTCCAGCGCGACGAGCCTTTTGGGGGTTGAACCACCATCAAATCCTTCCCATCCCTCTCATTCCGGAACTCGCACCTTAAGCGAATGGGCAAGGAGCACCTCCTCTGTTTCGATTCGAGCCACGCCTGTTTCTCCCGCATCCGACGATCTCAAAAGCAAAAAGAAGGTGCTTTTGGCAGTGGGGGTGCTTGGGGCAATCGGAGTGGGTGGATTGGCATGGTTTGCAGTGGGAGGAAGGGGAGGGGAAAAAGAGGGGACTCCATCCCTTTCTCTCCCACAAGCCACAGGTGAAGCCAAGGGGGTGAACGTGGCCAACTCCCACGGGCAGCCTTCCGCATCCACTCAGGCAAATCCAGTTGATTCCTCAACAACCTCTCAGCCTGTCAAGTCTTTTCGCTTGACCATTCGCACCCAGCCGGAAGGTGCAAGCGTGACATCAGGTGGGTTGTTTCTGGGCAGGACTCCGCTCATCCTCGAGATCCGCCATGATGAGGTTCGGGATGCATCCAAAGAATTCCGCATCGAGCGGCCTGGTTATGCACCTTATATCCTCTCTCAAGGCCCTTCCAACAAAGACGTCGAAATCGACATTCCCCTCATTCCTCTTGAGGCTCAGGAGCGCACGACTTCTCGTCGTCGTTCAGGGGGGGCTCGCCCTGCTCAACCCACTCTTCCTCAGCCACAAGCAACTGCTCCTCCCCCCCCAGAAGAGTTGATGCTTAAGACCAAGAGGTGAGGTTGAAGGTTGAGACAGGTGGCAAATATGCGGTGGATGCGGCCGTGCTGCTTTTACATTTTTGTGGTGGTGCTATTTCCTGCTTTTACCTTGGCACAAGAAGGTGAACGGGGGGCAGAGGAGGTGGCCTTGGATCTTGCAGCAGAGGCCGATGTTTTGTTTGAGTTGGGGATTGAAGCCCAAAAAAGCGGGAACTATCGATTGGCGCTTCAATACTACCTTGCATCTCAACGGTTAGCACCGAACAAGAACGTCGTTTTCAACATCGCCGTTTGTTTTGAGCGGTTGGGGAGATGGAGCGAGGCTTTTCGCTACTACGATGCTTACTCACGGGAGCAACTTGATCCATCTGACCGGGCTTTGGTAGAAGAGGCCTTGCGCCGCCTTCGCCCGCGGGTGGCAGTGGTCAGGGTGACGAGCACACCAAGCGGTGCATTGGTCTACCTCGATCGGCGTGATTTGGGTGCAAGGGGGCGCACGCCGATCAACCTTGCGGTGGAGCCAGGGGAGCCGCATCGGGTGATTTTTGAGATGGATGGTTATGAGACGGCAACAAGCGAAGAATTTCGGTTGGACTTAGGGCAAGAACTCAAAGTTCACCGAGACTTGGTGAGGATTCTTGGGAAGGTGGAAGTGGTTGGTTCTCCTGAAGGTGCTGAGGTGCGACTTGATGGGCCAGATGGGGTGTTGCTTGGGCGCATGCCGGGGGAATTCGAGTTGATTCCAGGTCAGCAAGTCATCTACGTTCGTGCCAAGGGGTATCAACCGCTGCGCCGAGAAATACAGGTAATCCCACGTGAGCGGATAAAGGTGCGCTTGGATCTCGCCCAGGAAACGGGAACGTTGGTGGTTGAAGCCGATGAGCGCGGTGCCCTGATCGAAGTGGATGGACAAGCCAGGGGATTTACGCCTGCGGTATTGAGTGAGATTCCGGCAGGGCGCCACACGGTGCGCATCCTTCGGCGTGGTTTCCGTACCCATGTTGAGGAAGTCGATGTCCCACCCAACGGGCAGGTGGAGGTCAGTGCGCGCTTGCGGATTGAGCAAGAGGTGGCGGCAGCTTCTCGTGAGGTGCAGTCGATTGAGGAGGTGCCAACATCTGTTTCGTTGATTTCGGCAGAGGAGATACGGGCATTTGGATACCAAACTATCCACGATGCGGTGCTGGGGTTGCGAGGAATCTATGCCAGCAACGACTTGATGTACCCCTCCTTGGGCCTTCGAGGTTTCGCTCAACCCAAGGACTATGGCAATCGCCTGCTCGTCACTCTCGATGGCCATTCGATGAATGATGACCTGTTGGGCTCAAGCTACGTTGGATACGATGCCCGAACGGATCTTCTTGATGTGGAGCGGATTGAGTTGGTGAGGGGCCCAGGTTCGGTGCTGTACGGTACCAACGCGTTCTTTGGGGTCATTAACCTTGTGACAAGAGAGCGAGACACCTTCCTACCCCCTCACGTTTCGGTTGCAACCGATATGGATCGCACCTTTCGTTTGAGAACAGGTGGGGGTTTTCGCTTAAACAACGAGGTAGGTGCTTGGGTTTCTGCTGGGGGAATTTTGTCTCAAGGTCAGGATTGGTTTTTTCCCGAGCTGGATACCCCCACCGTGCGCCGTGCTGATGATTTTATTGCAGGGACTGCTGCATTTCGGCTGTGGGCTGGGAATTTCACTGTTCAAGGCCAGTACCATCACCGAGATGCGCGCATTCCAACGGGTGCATTTGGAACGATCGTTGGGGATCCTCAAACGCGGGCAGCTGACCCTCGGGGATTTTTGGAGGTGCGGTTGACGGAGCAACCAGATCCGGGGATTGGTATATTTCTCCGGGCTTTTCTTGACACCTATCGCTATGAGGGGAACTTTGCCTATCAAAGTGAAGATGAAATGGGCAATGTGGTGCGTTTTGTGACTAGGGACCGATGGGTTGGGTTGTGGGGAGGTGGAGAGGGTCGATTGAGTGTTCGGCCAGTGGATTGGTTGCGGTTTGCTGTAGGTGCCGAGACGAGAGGGTCGATCATTGCGGAGCTAAGGAGTGGGAACGATTTCGAAGGAAGAGAGCATCAACGTTTCCTCAATGAAGAGCCTCGTTTTTACGTGGTTGCGGCGTATGCGGTGACCGATATTCGCCCGATAAGGGAAGCCTGGTTGAACGCGGGGGTGAGGTATGACTACATGTCAACGTTTGCAGATGGTGCATTGAGCCCGCGGGGCACCCTTTTAATTCGACCATGGGAGGGTGGAACCTTCCGTCTGATTGGAGGTGGAGCATTTCGCGCGCCGAGCCCATATGAATTGCGCTACTACGATGGAGGCCAAAGCCAGGTGCAGGCAGTAACTCTCAAGGCCGAGCGGGTGTGGACCACTGAGCTCGAATACGTGCACCGAGTTGACGATGTGTCATTGATTGCAACTGTTTTTCACAACCGCATTGAAAATTTCGTCGAGGCGGTTGATGCCAGCATGCACCCACAATGCATGTCTGGCGATTGTTTTGTGTACGCCAACGCAGATGTACCAGTTCTGACGGTGGGGGGTGAGGCTGAGGTGCGCAAGGATTTTCGGCAAGGTTGGATGTTGGCGCTTACCTACTCGTATCAACGCACCCGCTTTAATGATTTGGCAAAGGATGCGAAAGAAAACCTGATCACCAACTCTCCGGAGCACATGGCTTCTCTTCGGGTGATTGCTCCTTTGATTCGAGATGAGATGAGTTTGGCCACTCGCTTGCGCGTTGAAAGCCATCGCTATGCCAAAAGCAAGGAAGACCCTTCGCGGCTGGTCGAGTCGGAAATTCCTTTGCTTTTGGATGTGGTTGTTTCTGGTTCGATTCCCCAAATTAAGCTGGAGTATGCCCTTGGGGTGCGGAATCTGCTCGATTGGTACTATCGTTATCCTGCTGGGCCAGATGTGCCGATGGCCTTGGTGCCGCAGCTTGGGAGGACCTTTTTTCTGCAAAGCACGTTGCGCTTTGAGTGATGTATGGGTAGGCTGACCTTTAGTGATTATATTCCCAAATGTGTTGAAGCCATGAGGAAAAACTGTGTTCATTGGACCAAAGCAATGGCCATGATTTTTGCTTTTTCGCTGTTCAATGGGTGTGGCGGAAGTGGGGGTAGAGGAGGAGATGGGGGAGGAGAGGGAGATGGAAGAGGCGGAGAACTTTCTTTTAGCGAGTGGGGAGCCCAACTAGGACTGGCCTCTTGTCGATTCCTTCAACGCTGCTTTGGTCCTGCCTTTCGAGCAGTGGCTGATGATTTGAGTGCATGCGAGGAGCAAGCGAGAAGCTCGTTTGAGAATTTAACGGGGCCATTGATTGAAGGGCTCATCGCCAGAGGAAGCCTTCGGTACCAAGCGAGTGAAGCTCGCGCATGCCTTCAAGCAATTGAGCAAGCCGATTGCGGCTCGCTGGTTGGTGGTCCCACAAGGTGGGCAATGCCACCAGAATGCCGCTCCCTTTTCCAAGGAAGCAAGCGAGAAAACGAATCGTGCATTCTCGACTTGGAGTGCGCTGCTGGGATGTATTGCCAGGCTTCCACTGAAGGTGGTTGTGGCCGCTGCACCCCATATGCCAAGCGCGATGAAAGTTGTGCGGAGCGTTTTTGTGAGCCTGGTCTTGTGTGCCAACGAAATCAAAAATGCGATGTTCCTGTTGGGGTTGGAGAGATGTGTGGAGGTGCAACCCATCGCGTTTGCGGTTATCCAGCCTTATGCCGTGGTGAAATGGGAGATACCCCTGGAAGATGCGTAGGCATTCGTTGGGATCAGGAGGAAGGGATGGCGTGCGACCCCTCCCAAGGCTTGTTTTGTAGGGAGGGGCTGTCTTGTGTGGCAGAATCTCCTGGTTCTGCTCTGTGCAGGCGTCAAGCGAGTTCTGGTGGGGAATGTAGGTCGGCTTTTCCAAATATGTGCCCTCCGGGCGAATATTGCCAATGGGGTTCTTCTCCGGTAGGCAGGTGCACACCCCTCCCCAGCGAGGGGCAACCGTGCTTGACTTCAGATTTTGGAAGAAGTTGTGCAAGGGGGCTCCAGTGCGTCTCAGGAAGGTGCGTGCGTTTGAAACCCAACGGAATGCCCTGCACGTCGTCGGAAGAATGTTTCAGCAAGAACTGTCAAAATGGCATGTGCCAGCCGCCGCCACTCCCATCGTGCAGTTGAGCCTTGGGTTGTGAAAATCAGCCTCACGTGTGGGCTGATCAAAGCATGGTGCTGTGGCTGGTCGCATCATGGAACGAGAGAGAATCAACTGATTCAGCATTTGCCTCACCAATTTCATGCAACGCAACGCACCTTATGGCGGTTGGTGCTTGCTAGTGGTTGAGTGCAGCTGCTTTCAAACGCAAAGCCGACTTTCGATGCGAGGGCGCTTGCGCAGGTTGGTGGCATTCTTGGCCGATGCGTGAAATGCCAGAATCGTGGATTTAGGGGTGGGGAGTGGGGGGGGCGGGTTCACACCTGGGCCACCACGGAGTGCCTGCGAGACGCGAGATGGAGATGAAGGTGCGCAATTTTTTGCTGCGGGCCAATGTGCTTTTTCGGTTGAATTTGGTCAACAAAAAGGTGAAGATGCGACCAGTTGGTTTGATTGTTTCAGGCATGAGGCAGTGAGGAGGAAAAGATGGCGAAAAGGCGAGGCGGAGCAGGGAGTGCGATTGGTTTGGTTTTGGTGTTGGGGTGGGTGAGTGAACGGAGTGGGGCACACGCTTTTTGCGGCTTTTACGTTTCTGGTGCGGACCGCACGCTCTATGCGAATGCGACCCTTGTGGTCTTGATGAGGGAGGGCAACCGCACTGTGCTTGCCATGCAAAACGATTACGAAGGGCCTCCGGAAGATTTTGCGATGGTTGTCCCTGTTCCAGTGGTGCTGCAGAAGGATGATGTGCGCACCCTTCCTCGCGACATTTTTGAACGGGTCGACCGGATGGCTGCCCCGCGCTTGGTTGAGTATTGGGAGCAGGACCCTTGCTTTTTTCCTGTCTTTGATGAGTTGGCAGTGGCTCGAGGTGTGCCGCTCCTGCCCTCCCCTGCACATGAATCCTCGTACCAAGTGCGTGTTGAAGCCCGGTTCAGCGTTGGTGAATACGACATTGTGATTCTCTCTGCTGGAGAAAGCGTTGGGCTTGAGCGATGGCTTCGTGATCACCGTTACAACATCCCCCATGGGGCAAGTGAGGTGTTGAGGCCCTACGTTGAAGCTGGAACCAAGTTTTTTGTTGCAAAGGTGAACGTGGGTCGAGTGCAATTTCAAAACGGGAGGGCAGTGCTTTCACCTTTGAGATTTCACTATGACACTCATGAGTTCTCCCTTCCTGTGCGGCTTGGGCTTCTCAACTCAAAAGGGGAGCAAGATCTCCTCGTGCACATTCTGGCACGCAACCAACGCTATGAAGTCGCCAACTACACGAACACCTTCATACCGACAAATTTGCGGGTGCGCAATGCTGTGCGGGAGAATTTCGGTGCGTTTTATGAAGCGCTTTTCAGAGCAACGGTTTCTCGGAATCCACGCACCGTTGTGACCGAATACGCTTGGGATGCGATGAGTTGTGATCCTTGCCCTGGACCAACACTCACACCCTCTGACATCATGACCCTTGGTGCTGATGTGCTTCCTGGTCAATCACCATATGGCTTCACCTTAACTCGCCTGCATTACCGCTACAGCCGTGACACTCTTGGTGAAGACTTGGTGTTTCAGGTGGCACCACCTGTCCAAGGTGGTACTGGGATACCTGACCAAAGCGGCGCAATCATGCAGGGTGTGATGCCTGCCAGGACCAACATGTTTCAGGGTCGTTATGTCATTCTCCATCGATGGGATGGGCCAGTGGCTTGCGAAATCCCTCGGTGGGGGCGATGGGGAGGGCCGCGAGGGCGAGATGGTGTCATGCCACAAGGAGCTGGATCGCTGTTTTCTGGAATTGAATTGAGGGGGAGGCGGGCTTCGTTCACCATCCGTGACTTCGTGGAGGGGGCGCTTGACTGGGTGGCGCTTCCTGCTGGAGTCTCCGCAAGGGGGGGAGTGGTTGCGTTCCAAAAGGCAGGTGAGGAGCAAAACGAGGCAATAGAGGATGGAAAGAAGGTTGAGAGAGCAGGTGGTGATGAAAGAGGGGAATCAGGAGGCGAGCAAGGTGATGAGAGGGCAAAAGGGAATGAGCCATCATCCAAAGAGTTGGTGCGCCAGCGGGGTAGGCCAGGCGGAGGGTGTGCGAGCTGCACTCTGGGGCCAGAACGAAGGCCACAGCCTCTGGTTTGCTTGGCGATGGTGCTTGCCTTGTGGTTGTGTGCAAGGAGAGACCGACAAAAAGGGCGCAATCCTGCTCTTTTGCGGCATGGATTGGCACAAGGTGGGTTGACGAAGGCGTGATTCGTGGGAATGCTCAAGGCATGCCGGCTGAAACGATCACTCTCTACGCTCAAGGGAAGGCATTTCAAGCAGCGCTTGCCACGCCCAAAGGGGTGGATTCAAGCCCTGGGGTGGTTGTGATTCACGAGTGGTGGGGCCTCAACGACAACATTCGCCGCATGGCAGAGCGCTTTGCCAGTGAGGGCTTCACTGCCATCGCCCCTGACCTCTATGGAGGTGTCGTGACCAGCGATCCCAACGAGGCGGCTCGCCTGATGCAGTCTCTCGACACGGAACATGCCCTGACCCTGATCCGCGCTTCTGTTGAGGAATTGGCTCGTCGCACTGGTCGAAAGGTTGGTGTTACGGGCTTTTGCATGGGAGGGGCGCTTTCTTTTGCAGCTGCAGCGAGCATCGACGGCCTTGCGTGCGCGGTTCCTTTCTATGGAATTCCCAAAGACGAGTACTTTGATGCTGCCAAGATGCGGTGCCCAATCCAAGCGCACTTCGCAAAGGAAGATGCTTGGGCGCGTGCCGACCGGGCCCAAGCGCTTGCAGAGGCGATTCGGGCACGGGGAGGGGTGATGGAGCTCTATGTCTACGATGCGGGGCACGCTTTCATGCGCGAAGGAGATCCGAGTGTCTACAAAGAGGAGGCGGCAAAGGTGGCGTGGGAGCGGGCCATCGCTTTCCTGCGCAAGCATTTGCTTGGATGAGTTTTGCACAAATGAGGGGGGAGCTGCGCTGGTTGTTGAGTCGCTCACAGTGAGTGGAATTTCCACCCATGCTTTTCACACCCATTAAGCGGGTTGGAAAGGCCTCTCTTCGGAAAATGGTGATGCAGAGGGGATGGTGGGTGTGGTTGGGGGGATTTCTTGTGCTTGTGGGATGGGTGGAGCCTGAGCAGCGTGAGGTGCAACCATCCGGGGTTGTTTGGATTCCTGAGGGGGATTTTGAGCTTGGTACAGATGGGGATGGGGTGGAGTGGGCGCATCGTTTTTGCTTGTGGGAGCATGATCTTGCAGGGGAAGAGCATTGTGTTCAGAAGCGCTTTGAGTCGGATTTGCCGCGGAGAAGGGTGTTTCTCAAGCGCTTTGGGATCGATCGCATGGAGGTGAGCCAGGGTGACTATGAGGCTTGCGTCAACGCGGGTGCTTGCCCGCCCCTTGGCGTTCGAAGTCAGTTACAAAGGAGCAGCGATTGGCCTGTGGTAGGTGTCAACGCTGAAGAGGCAGAGCGCTACTGTGCATTTCGTGGGGGGCGCCTCCCGACTGAGGAAGAGTGGGAAAAAGCCGCTCGTGGCTCAGCGGATGCAAGGGTTTTTCCTTGGGGCAATGCGTGGGTGGAGGGAATGGCCAATCATGGGGGCTTTGGGTTGCGCCCTGATGGGAGCGATGGGTTTTTGGGACTTGCACCTGTTGGGTGGCCAAAGGGGAATAGCCCATATGGAGTTTTGGGAATGGCTGGAAATGTTTGGGAGTGGACTTCTTCTCCCCCAAAGGTGAGGGATAGGGAGTTCTTGGCACCTGGTGTTGAGATGGAAGAATTGCGGGTTGTGAGAGGTGGGAGCTTTTTACAACCACGTATTTCCCTCAGGGTGAGCTCGAGGGTGTGGATGCATCGAAAAGAACGTGCCAACGATCTTGGCTTTCGATGCGCCTACGATTGGTTTTTCGAGGGCAGCTGATCGCAGCAAATGCGGGGCTAGCGGCATGGGATGTAGAGCGATGGTGTTTGTTCACAGCGGTTGCGAACGCACACACGCAGGGCACCACACCGCAAGGATGGGGCGTTGCAATCGGCATTGCTCTCACAGGCCTGCCCCATGGCTTGAGGTTCTTCAAGTTTGCGTGGACATCCCGCACCCAACAATCCAATCGACACCAGGACCGTTAGCCACCAAGGCTTGAGGTGAAGCACAGGCATGGAGCTCCAAAAGATTATGGCGAATGAGATGCCTCCTGTCATTCCTCTGAGAGGGCTTCATCTTCTGATGGTGGAGGTGCTTCTGTCATTTCCTCACCCCCTTCTTCACCTTGTGCAGTTACTTGAGGCGCGTAGATTGGGGGGGGCTCTCCCCGACGTTGGTAAAGGGGAGGCTCACCAGGCCTGGACCAATCAACCCAGTACGCATTCCGATCGCGGACGTCGATGTGCACGAAAATATTCCTTGGGTAGTAACCCACGCCGACCCGATCGAAGGTTTTGGCAAAATCGCGAAGCTCTGTGTTTGGGACTCCTTCGATGCGAATGTCAATTGCGTTTCCATGCACGTGCTGGCTGGTTTCGCGCGT
>JANWYL010000002.1:0-280 GCA_025056955.1 Sandaracinaceae bacterium
GGTGCTTGTCGATCACTTGGAGCACTGCCTCGTCGTAGCCCTGCTCCTCGGCCTGAACGAGAAGGCACTCCCGCAGATCCCGCGCTGCAACCCCCACCGGATCCATGCGCTGAATGGTCTTAAGCACCTCCTCTGCACTTTCGACATCGAGGCCTGCATCCTCCGCCAGCTTTGGAACCACTTGCTCTGGAGGCGTATCGTCGAGACGCAAGTAGCCATCGTCATCGAGATTCCCCAAAACGAGGGCAGCAAAAGCAAGCTCTTTTTCGTTGAAATCTTC
>JANWYL010000002.1:290-34527 GCA_025056955.1 Sandaracinaceae bacterium
TCAAGCCGAATCTGTCGGGCCAGGTGTTCAACAAGACCCTCCTCACGGCTCAAGGTGGCATCAAATGGGCGCTCTTCCTCGTCATCGCTCAGGCGGCCAGCTGAGGGCAAAGGGCCTTCAAGGGAGCGGTTTTCGAGAAAACGCTCCCAATCGATTTCTCGGCGCTTGCGCTCTTCGCCAGCACTGCGCCTTTCGAGCTTCTCCTGGTCCTCGCGAATGGCTTCTTCGATCGAAGGAAGCTTTTGATTCTCCTGCTCTTCAGACAGGCCGCGTCCATCACCGCTCGAAAGCCACTGCTCTTCGTCTTCTTCCTCGCTAAGCACAGGATTTTCAATGAGCTCTTGTTGGAGGGCATCTGCCAGCTCCAAGCGGGACATTTGAAGCATTTTGATCGCCTGCTGGAGCTGAGGCGTCATGATGAGTTGTTGGGTTTGCTTGAGCTGTTGCTTGAGTTCGAGCGCCATGGATGAACCCGCTACCCATTAGTGCAACCAGGCAAGACTCCCATGGAAGCCAATGGGTCAGTGTCAGGTCAGTTCGTCAATAGAGTGTCACTTCAGCGAAAGAATGCCAATAGCCCAAACCTCAGGGAAGCCCTCCCCTAAGAGGCCCAGAAGAAAAGCCCTCAGCCGGCTCGTAACCTTCACTCCCAAGAACCCAAAATGCGATGCTTTTTTGAGAAGACCCAGGCACCAAAAGCTTGCGAAGGGCTCGAAAATCAGGACGAAAGCCAAGGTTCATGGGAATTTTGGGAACCCAGCCGATGCGAGGAGGCAAAAAGCGGCGCTCGAGCACTGCTTTGAGTTCGCTCCAAAAAAAAGATGGTGTTGGCCTTTCCCCTTTGGCTTCAATCAGGGCAATCCATTCCCCAGCGCCCATGGCCAACACAGCAACCATTCGCACAAAAGGAAGGCGCAAAAGGGCATCTTCGATCGCCCGAGGAATCACCAAACCTGAAGGCGTAAAAATCAAGCGCTCTAGGCGATCGACAAACCAGAAATCACCCTCCTCATCTTGTCGCACCATGTCCCCAACCACAAACCAAGATGTGCCCTCGCCTTCAACAACAAAATGGGAACGCCAAGGAGGCACCCCACGCTGGAAGCTTTCGCCAAAACCCTCAAAGCTTTTGTCCATCCGAGCAAGCAAAGCCCCATTCTCATGAGGCCCTGCCCAATCGAGGCTCCCATTTTCGCCCCTCTGAGGAGCCCTCGCCAGCACATCCCAGCGCACAACCCTCACCTCAGCGCTTCCCGGAAGGGGTTTACCGATTGCAGCCGCTTTGCGGCCCCGTGTGTTGGCCAGGACCACCGGCGCTTCGGTCGAGGCATAAAACTCCACAATTCGCGCCTTTGGATAACGGTCACGGAGTTTGTTCCATAAATCAACACGCATGCCAGAGCCTGCAAAAAGGCGAACGGGCAAACCTTCATCAAGGGGGTTGCGTTTGAGCTCAACCAACAATCGCAACATTTCCCCAACATAAAAGACCACTGTCACCCCGTAGCGGTGGGCCTCCTCGGAGAAACGCTCGGCATTAAAACCATCCACGAGAACCAATCGGGCTCCTCCAGCCAAAGCACTCCCACAAGCCACAAGAATGCCAGATGGGTGGTGCAGGGGGAGGCAGCAGTACACGGTGTCGTGGGTGGTAAGGGCACAAGCCGCAGCTGCACCAAATGCTGAAAAAGCCCATCGCCCATTTGTGATTTGGGCAAGGCCAAAACCCTCGCCTTCTCCCCTTTTCTCCTTGAGGATGAGAAAAGCAAGCTCACTGCTCCGCGCTCGATTTTTTTCAAGCCCCCTTGGCCACTCAATCAATGATGGATCGATCGCTTCGAGATCGACCATCCCCTTCGGCAAAGGAAGACGCGCAGGGGACTGAGGTGAGCCCCCTCCAAGAACCAGGACCGGAATTTCAATCCGATCACAAATCAGTTGTGCCCTCTCTGGATCGACAATCAGCGCGTCGAGCTTGACAAGGCGGCTTGTTTCTTCAAGGCGCTCAAGATCCGTGCCCAGAAGCACTGCCATCGCCCCAATTCGATTTAAGGCAGTGATGGCCGAAAGCTGGCTTGGCCTCACCCCCATGAAGATTCCAACCCGCTGACCTCGTCGGACGCCCACGTGGGCAAGGCCTTTGGCAAGCGCTTCGACGCGCCTTTCGGCATCCTTGAAGCGAAAGGCCCTTTCCTTCCACAAGAAAAACACCCCTTCAGGATGGGCATTCGCCTGATGGGCCAAAACCCAAGAAGGCCCAATTGGCGTGTCCGGGCGAAGGGTGCGCAAAAGCTCAATTCTTGGCAGCTGCCAACGCAGGTGATCAACTGTTCTGGCCACCCTTTGGCCAAGTGCCCTGAGTTGGGCCCTTCCGGCACGGAAGGCGTTCCCAAATATGTCGAAAAGCAAATCGAAGTCGATTTCACCTTCGTCAAATTCACCTTCGTCGATCTCCGTGACGCCCTTGGGTTGAAGCCTCTTTGCAAAAGTGCTTGGAGGCGCTTTGACGATTCCATCCCTCCAAAGCACCCACTCAACCACAGTTGGCCAACAAAAGCGCATGGCGCGAGAACCCACAACCAAACCAAAATGCCCCGCTGGCACCTTCACTTCCACGATTTCGGCTTGCGGAGCAGCCTCCCGAATGGCCCGGACTGCAGCTGGCCTTGCGATCTCGTCCCTGATCCCAACAAAGCAGAGAATGGGACCACGGATGTCAACCAGGGAGAGGGGCCGCCCTTCGATGACAAAGCCCCCTGAAGCCATGCGATTGCCAACCACAAATTCGTCCACAAATTGCCTAAACGCGGGCCCTGGCCATGCCACAAAACCCTCCCCCGCCAAAAAGCGTCTCCTGCTTTCCCTTTGCTCCAAGCGTTCCCGATCGTGAAGGCTTGCGAAAAACTCAGCGATCTGGCGCACCTCTTTGTGGATGGAAAGCACCTTGAAGGCCGTAGCAGTCAAAAGCCCTGGCAAGGCTCGAAGGGCCTCCCAGAAAGGATCCACAAGCCATCGGACAATGTCCAAAAGCTGTTCCGTTGCTCGCTCGCTCAAAAGAGGCAAGTTGCGCCAAATGTCAACGGGACTTCCAAAAGTCACAAGCGTCGCAATCCCGTGAGAACGGCGAAATGCGGCAGCCTGATAGCAAAACATCCCCCCCTGCGAATAGCCGATGAGGTGTGCGTCTTTTTGGGTGTGTCCACGAACCTTGTCAAGGGCCCGCGATACCGCAAGCACATGATCGTCAAGGGTTCGATTCAAGCCCCCCGCTTCGCGTTCGGGTGCTCCAAAATCAACCAGCCACACGTCAAGCCCTGCCTCAAGCAAAAACCGAACAGCAGACAAATCCGGGCTAATGTCATAGATTTCCGAAGTCACCATGAGCGGAGGCACAAGCAAAAGAGGCCGCGCATCCTTGAGAGAAGGATGCTCCTGACGGATGGCCAAGGTGTAATGCCTGAGCCGATGGGTGCGGTCTTCTTCAACCACTTCAAAAGGCGTGCGATAGGGCTCGCTCAATTGCCCAAGCCTCAAGATATCGATCAAATTCCGCAGGCTCGCGTGCAAGCGCTGCACGAGCTCTCGGCGTTTTTCAACGTTCACTTTCACCCTCCTCCAATCTTATAAGGAATGGAACTACAAGCTCGTTTTGATCGGTAGCTTTGCGGCCCGCTTTTCATCTTCCCGCTTGGGTCGAAGCCGTGCGAGCACCCTCACCCCTTCTGCTGCCTCAACCTCTTCAGTTGCATCAAAATGCCCTTCTTTTCGAAAGGTGAGGCTCAGGCGCACCTTTGGAGGAAAACCGATATCGCAAGGTGTTGTGCACAGAAGCTTGCCAGCTGAAGAGTACACCCGAGCCCCCATGGGTTGAGACTCGAGATGAACGAGCACTTCTGGTGGAGCCAAAGACCCACTGCCCTCCTCATGGTTTTTGGGAAGCTGATTTTCTTGAGAACCTTGAGAACTTGTGGTAGGAGGCTCCAGAGAACTTTGGGAAGCCGCTGTGGCTGACTCTTGCTTCAACACCTCGCCGCCGCTTAAGCCTCCGTGATCCCTGCGTCCAAAAACCAATAGCAGGCCCACGATTAACAGCAAAGCCACCCCAAGCCCTGTCACTGCGACCCCCATCCCTTTGCCTGCCCTTTGTTTTCTGTTCTCTGAAAAAGAGGCTTTCCCCTCATTCGGGAAGGCCACTGCTTCTCGAATCGCTTGGGCCATTTCCCTCATCGAACCAAAGCGCTCCTCTTTTCGCTTGGCGAGCGCTTTTCTCACCACCGCTTCCAAAGCATCTGGGATCTCAAGATCCGGGCGGCATTCTCTCATGGATGGAGGCGCTTCGTTACCGTGTTTCCACAGGAGCTCAAAGTAGTTCCGTCCTTTAAAGGGGGGGCTTCCTGTCAACATTTCAAACAGGATCACCCCCATCGCGTAAATATCAACACGGTGATCGAAATCAGTCTCCCCCCGCGCTTGCTCCGGTGACATGTAAAGCGGCGTCCCAATCAGTTGACCCGTGCGGGTCATTCGCAATTCTTCTGCGCTTTTTCCTTTGATCTTGGAAATCCCGAAATCGAGTATCTTGACGCGTTCTTGCTCGCCTTTTTGGGCAAGAAAGATGTTCTCTGGCTTGAGATCCCGATGCACAATTCCCCTCTCGTGGGCTGACCCGAGGGCATCGCAAATCTCAAGGGCAATCTTGACCGCTTCCTGAATTCCCAGCCCTTTTCCTTCTTTTTTTTCCAGCCGAGATGCAAGGCTCTCCCCTCGCAAAAGCTCCATCACAATGAAGACCGAGCCATCTTCAGCCCAGTCGAAACCAAAGACATTCACGATGTTGTCGTGTTCAATGGCACTCGCAGCAACTGCTTCTTGCCTGAGCCGTTCAACCGCTTCTCTGTTCGAAGCGATCTCTTTGTTGAGCACTTTGATGGCCACGGCCTTGTCGATATGGACATGCGTGGCCCGGTACACTGCCCCCATCCCACCTTCCCCAATTTTCTCCTCGATGCGATAGACACCAGCAAGAATCCGCCCGATCCAAGGATCTCGCGCAGCCTCACCCGCCTGAGAAGCCAGTGGAGCACTCCCAGAAAGGGTTGGAGCAAGGGCCAGCGGCATGCTTTCCGTATTCATGGTGCGGCCACTTGGCTCCTTTTTGTCTTCTTCAGGCGCTTTGAACGACATAGGTGGCCATCTTACGTTTTTTAGCGTCCTCTAAAAAAGCCTTCAACCGATCATTTACTTTTTTGGATGGTTTGAATCATCCCTTGAAGGGCCTTGTCAAGAATACGAAGCAGTTCCCTCTCTTCACCCTCATCGAGCCCTCCAACCAGCCTCCGCATGGCCGCATCAACCACAGGCTCAAGCGTGCGCGCGAAAGATTCACCCTCTGAAGTAAGCGCAATGACCTTTTTCCTGCGGTCACTGGCATCGACGCGAACACTGACAAGTTTTCTTTCAGCCAAGCGAGTGATCAACCGGCTCACACCTGCCGCATCGAGTCCGGCATCAAATACCAGATCCTGCTGCGCCACCTCCCGCTCCATGCTCAACCGCAAAAGAATGTTGTACATGGCTGCCGATGCCCCAAGCGGTGCAAGCGCACGGTTGAGCTCGATCGTCGCAAGCCGCCGAAGTGCTGCAAAGCGCTTGGCCACCTCGGTTGCAATTTGCGATCGCGGAATGGCTTTGGGGTCGATCGGCGGAACCTTGAGCATCATCAATCCCGCAAGCTGAGTAGCTCAATCCTAGGGGATTGAATGAACAGAAGCCACTCCTTTGCAAAGTGCGTTAGGCTCAGGCATGGCTGAAGCATTCGTGCTCCAAGGCAGTGATGGAAACCCGATCCATACCTATCGATGGGTGCCTCCAAGTCCGCTTCGAGGCATCGTGCAAATCGCCCATGGGATGGCAGAGCACGCCGGGCGCTACGCTCCCTTTGCCAAATGCCTAAACCAATCGGGGTACGGTGCCTATGCAAACGATCACAGGGGGCACGGGAAAATTGCAAAAAGCACAGAAGAACTTGGCCACTTTGCCGATAAAGACGGCTGGGAGCTCGTTCAAGGCGATGCACTCGCCTTAAGCAATCGGATTCGAAGCGAACATCCAGAGCTCCCTCTCATCCTTTTTGGTCACTCGATGGGCTCTTTTGTGGCCCTCTCCCTGCTTCAGCGCTTTCCTGAGCGATATTCCGGCATGATTCTTTCTGGGTCGACCTTGCCAGGGGGCTGGCTCGAGCGCCTCGGGCTTCAGATTGCCCGCTTCGAAGGCTTGCGTCTCGGGAAACGAGGGCGAAGCCCATTGATTTCCTTCCTTTCTTTTGGCCTCTTCAATCTCGAATTTGCTCCCGCCCGCACACCTTTTGATTGGCTTTCAAGTGATCCCCAAGCTGTCGACGCCTATGTCGCCGACCCCCTGTGCGGCTTTCGGTGCACAAACCAGCTGTGGATTGATCTCCTTGAAGGGCTTCGCTCGATCGTTCAAAGAGGCTTCGCCAAGGTCCCCAAAAACTTTCCCATTCACCTCATCGCTGGGGAGCGCGACCCTGTTTCCAAAGGCGGGCGTGGCGTGCGAGCACTTGCAGATTGGCTCAAGGCCTCAGGGCTTGAGCGCGTGACCCTCAAGATCTACCCAGGTCGGCACGAACTCCTTCATGAACGAAACCGAGAGGAAGTGATGAGGGAAATCGTCCAAGTGCTTGACACGTTCATCGCTTCCTAGGAAATCGCCAGTATCCTCGGCTCATCCCATTCCAAGCAAAAGAGGACAACCATGAACACCCAGGATGAACTCGGCTGGACCATCGATCGCTTCATCCTTGAGCGACAGAAGCGTTTTCCTGAAGCAAGCGGCGAGTTTACGACCATCCTTCAAGCGATTGCCCTTGCTGGGCGGGTCATTGCAAGCAAGGTCCAAAAGGCTGGCCTTGCCGATGTGCTTGGGGCCACTGGCGCAATCAATGTGCAGGGCGAATCTGTTCAAAAGCTCGACGTCCTTGCCAACCGCATCCTCATCCGCTGCCTTGAAACAACAGGTCACGTCTGCGCGATGGCCAGTGAAGAGAGCGAATCGGTCATTCCGATTGCCTCCTCCCGCGGAAAGTATGTTGTCCTCTTTGATCCCCTCGACGGAAGCTCAAACATCGATGTCAACATCTCAATTGGCACGATCTTTTCGATTTACCGCCGAAAGAGCGAATCTGGGCCAGGCACGGAAGTCGACTGCCTCCGGCGCGGAACAGAGCAGCTGGCGGCGGGCTATATCATTTACGGTTCAAGCACGATGCTCGTCTACACAACAGGCGAGGGTGTGCACGGCTTCACCCTTGACCCCATGGTGGGTGAATTTTTCCTCTCTCATGAAAACATCCGCATCCCGCCCCACGCCCCAACCTATTCGGTCAACGAAGCCAATGCCCCAAAGTGGAGCTCAAACCTCCGCCGATGGGTCGAAGCACTCAAAAGCAAGGAAACGCCAGCTTCAAAGCCCTACTCTTTGCGCTACGTTGGAACCCTCGTCGCTGACTTTCACCGCACCCTCCTCCGAGGCGGCATTTTCGCATACCCTGGAGACCAATCTGCACCCAAGGGCAAGCTGCGCCTCCTCTACGAGGCGGCTCCTTTGGCTTTTGTCGCAGAAGCAGCAGGGGGCGCAGCTTCAGATGGAATGCAGCGCATCCTGGATATCGAAGCCAGTAACCTCCACGAACGCACCCCGCTTTTTATTGGTTCAAAAGAAGACGTGGCTTTCGCAGAGCGTTTCTTGAGGCAAGGTGAGGCGCATTCATGAACCCCGACCGCCCCTCTAAGCGCCCAAAGAATACCCCTTCCAAAACCAGCTGGCTTGCTTTTGAAGTTGAACTCCCCTCTCACCTCCATCTTCCTCTCCCTGCGCTTTTGTTTTTGTGGGCCAAAGAGGAGCCCCGTGAAGGGCTCTCCTTGCACCTTCACCCTTTTGACCTTTGCCTGAGCGCGATCTACCCGCCAGATCGTGCGATTTTCACCCTTTCTGAGCCCACCCCTTCTTGGATAGACCTCTCAATTGAGTCCACTGCCATCGGAAAGGCGCATGATGAATGGATTTATGGCCCTCGCCTCTGGATCCTCCACACGGCTTTTGATTCGAGTCAGGAAACGACCTATCTATCGCTCTGGGAAAGGGCCATCGCAGGGCTTCTGTGCCTTAAACCTTCCGATGCCTCTTGATCCATTACAAGTTTGTGATACATATGGCTTTTGTCGGTGACCGTAGCTCAGCCGGTAGAGCATCGGATTGTGGCTCCGAGTGTCGCGGGTTCGATCCCCGTCGGTCACCCTAGGTGGTATTGACAGGTAGAAAAAAGCTTGTATAGTCCACTCGAAGCGCCCGTAGCTCAGCTGGATAGAGCGTCGGACTTCGGATCCGATGGTCGGGAGTTCGAATCTCTCCGGGCGCGTTGGCCAAAAAGGCCAATTGGGTCATTAGCTCAATTGGTAGAGCAGCGGACTCTTAATCCGTTGGCTCTCGGTTCGAGTCCGAGATGACCCATTTTGTGTTTTGGTTTAATGTGCTTTGGCTTAATAATCTGCGTGGTCCCAATCTGCGGAATCAAAAAAGACCAACTGACCAAAGCAAAGAAATGGCAAAGCGCCTTACTTTTCCTCAATGATTCGGGCCGATCGGATGTAATCAAGAAGCGGGAACTCGGCCCTAAGGTAGGCATTGCCCTCACGTTGAATCCGGGCTTGGCTTGGGCCTTTGCCGTTTGGTGCGCCTTCCCCGTAGCCTGCGTAGAGGCGATCGACAACTGCCATTGACTCGGGCGCCACCTGAGCAAAGGGCGCAAAGCCCATCTGATCCAGGCGAGAATTGTCGACAAAGTTAATGAAAAACTGGGTGGTGCGGCTATTGGGCCCTGCCGTGGCAAAACTCACCATCCCGCGCTTGTTGCTTTGAAGGACAGGATCATCTGGGATTGTGGCATGGCGCCATGCGGCATTGACCTTCGGATCCCCATGGATCCCTGTTTGCGCCATAAAGCCCGAAATCACCCTAAAGAAGGCAACGTCGGTGTAGTAACCGGCTTTGACCAAAGAATAGAAGCGGTCGGCCCCATGAGGCGCCCACGCCCGATGCACCTCCATGCGGATTTCTCCTTTGGTCGTTTCCAAAACCACAGTGAAGTGTTCAGGAGCCCGCAGGGAGGCGCGAGCTGGATCGAGTAGAACCGAAGCAGGTGAATCGTGGCCAGAAGGCATGGATGCATGCTCCAGTGTGCTCGGTTTTGATGTTGATGATGTCCCGGATGCATGTGAGGACTCATTTCCTTGGCTCGAGGAAGGCGCAGGATGAAAAGAGGGTTCTTCGTCTTTGCGGCAGGCGCTAAACCCCACCCCCATCGCCAAGGCAATGAGAAGGCGCATCCCCCAACGAAAGCAGGAACGCATTCGCTCTCTTCCTTCATTCGAGGATATTGGCTCTTTCCCACTCATGTGCTTGGGCAAGCGCGATTAGCGCCTTTTGCGGCGGAAAGCAAGAAGACAAAGAAGGCCAAAGCCCAGAAGCCAGGGCCGAGACCCAGCCCTTGCCCCCACCCGACAATCGCACCCAGAATCCTGAGTCATGGGTCGGGGACGTCCCGCATCACTTCCCCCATCTCCTCTGAATGTGCCCCCATCCCGCACCATTTGCGCATCCCTTTCGATCACCCCGCTGTCTCCCTCCGAGGCATCCGGGCTTTGATACGCATCGGGTGAAAAGGCATCAGGCGCTTCAAAAGCATCCACCCCACCATCCACAACCATAAACGCATCCGGACGCCAAACATCCACCCCACCATCCACAACCATAAACGCATCCGGACGCCAAGCATCAGGAAGCGAAAAGGCATCTCCTCCCGCATCGGTTGCGCTGGCATCTGCAATCGAAACAATCCCCCCGTCCCTTCCGCTTCCACCATCGCAGGCAGGTGTACCGACGCAACGACCCATGGCGTTGCAGCGGTCGTTGATCGTGCAGGCATCGCCATCGTCACAAGGAGTTCCCTCAACAACAACCACACACATCCAACGCTCGCAGCGCTGGCAAGGGCCACAGGTCCCAGCCATGGGCCCACAATCTTCGAATGTTAGTTCAAAATCGACCATGCAATTATCCGTATCGCTGGTCACAGGGTTTCGAACAGCGATGACATTGGCAGGGAGCGCCGAGCGCGGCACCACCCCTGCGTACGTCGCCGTCCCATAGGTGACAACGTCGATGATGGTCCGCTTCCAGCCGAGCACAAAGATCTCGTCACTGTCGTTTGCCAGAGCAAAGGAGCCAGAGGGAGACCACACGCTGAGGCGCACGAGATCTGGAGGACCTCCTGCACCCATGACCTCGAAATTGGGTGATACCCCGTACGAGTTCATGAAAGCGCTCGAACCTTGAAGGGCAATCACAGCGGTGGAACCAGAGGCGAGGGTGGAACCAGCCGGGAAAGTGCCCATGAACTCGGCTGTTTGATCAACCGTTTCTTCATCGCCTATCGCGAAAAGCGAAAGATCGAGTGAGAAAGGTGTGTTGTTGCGCACCTCCACCCATTCGCTTGCTGGACTTGGTGCATTTGACATAAAGCGCGAAACCACAAGGGGCGAATAGGGCTCACGTGTCGTGCGATCGAGCCAAAGCTCAAGGGAGTGGTTGACCCTCCCATCCATGACCTCTTCCCAGGTATTGGGCTGAGTCCCAAGGGGCCCCCTCGGATCGCCATAATCGCTGATCACATCGAGCGCATCGGAAGCATCTGGAATTTCGGCAGTGTCACCAGCGCTGTTTTCTCGAAAAATTGCAACTGTCATGCGCATGGCATTCGGGTTGCGGAACTCCGCTGGAAAGCGCTCCCAGGGAACGGCGATTTCCACTTCATTGCCCATCGCATTGGCGGCCATCATCCCCGTGCCAATATCAGCGTAGCTTCGGTTGCGGATCCGAACCGAGCCTCCGCTCAAGCCCCCTCTCGTCTGGATCAAAAATTCCCACGCTGCGCTGTCTTCGACTTCGGTTTCAGCAAAGCCTGCAAGGTGGAGGTTACCGTTTCCGTCCATCCGATCAAAATCGAGAGCAATCTGGATTTGGACTGGAGGAGATGTACCGCCTCCAAAAGCCAAGCGAAAATAAAGCGCCCTCGGATCAGCAGTCACAGCAAAAAGGTGAAGGTCTGCATCGAGCTCTGGATTCATCAAATCCGTTCGGGCATCTCCGCGGGCGTCAACCCAAATGAGCTCTCCCCCTCCGCTTGAATTCTTTGCAAGAATTCCGAGATTTTGGCCGTTTGGTTGCCGGCTTGGCCCAAACCAATCGTCAAAACGACCGTCGATCGTTACAGGGTGAGCCAACGCACTCAAGGGCAAGAAAGCAATCTCTAAAGCAAACCCAACCAAAAAGGGCAAAAACAAAGCACTGCCTTTTCTCATGAGGGCCTCCATTTTGGTGGCACGATTATCTCTCTGCCTCCCCAACCTGAAAAGAACCATGCGATTGCTTGTGATTTTACATCGCCCTCGCTGAAAAAAGAGGATTTGCCCAATAAGAAAAAAGCTGGTAGCTCTTTTTTATGGGCCTTTTTGATTTCACACAGGAATGCCTGGATGCCGCCCAGGGCAAGCTCCCTTTTCAAAGTCCAGGCGGAAAGCGCTCCCATCGACCAAAGCGCCTTCAGGTGTTTAAAAACCAGTTTCTCGAAAAATACTTCGCCCAGGCCCATCCGATCACCCCCGGTCTTTGGTTTGGTGGCTTTGTGATCTACGGGGTTTATAGGGGCTTTCGCGATTTTGGCTGGTGGGCAATTCCGCTTTTCTTGTTTGGGGCGTTGATCACGACGCTCATCGAATACCTCGTCCACCGCTTCCTTTTCCACATGGAAGCCAAGACGGAAAAAGAAAGGCTTCGCCTCTTTCTCCTCCACGGCTACCACCACGAATTTCCAAACGATCCCATGCGTCTCGTCCTTCCCCCAATTGGGATTTGGCCGCTCGCACTCGTTGTGGGGCTTCTCTGGAGTTGGATCTTTGGGCCCTACTTTTGGCCGGTCTTTGGAGGCACAGCCGCAGGCTATATCGCTTACGACTGGATTCACTACTACACCCATCACTTCAACCCAAAGCGAGGCTTGGGCCGCTGGCTCAAGCGCTACCACATGCTCCACCACTTCGATTCGCCAAACCACCGCTTTGGCATCACCTCCCCCCTCTGGGATCTCGTCTTTGGTACCTACCTTCCTTTGAACAAAATGGTCCGCGAAGCCCACTCCCATCACGAAAGCGAGGGTGAAAAGCAGCTCTGAGAGGCATGGCCTACGTTCCACCAATCGGCTTACCCCTTGAAACCATTCGCGCAGAACTCAACCGCATTCGCTTTCCCCTTCGAATCGCTGTAAGGCGATCGAAAAACGCATTCAATATTGGCGCGATCATCCGCACGGCCCATTCCTTTCTCGTCAAAGAAATCTGGCTGATTGGATGCGAGCCTTGGTATGAGCGCGCGGCGATGGGGATGCACCGCTATGAAAACATCCGAGAGATTGAAAGCGAAGAGGCCTTTGTGGAAGTGGCGCGCAAGGCGCAATGGCACCTTTCGGTTTTTGAAAAAGACCACGCGCAAGTTGGGCTTTGGGACGCAGCCCTGCCCTACGAAACCTGCATCGTGATCGGCAACGAAGACGAAGGCGTGGGGCCTGTCTTGCTCGAAGCGGCAAGCGAAATCATCGCGATCCCCATGTACGGGATCAACCACAGCTATCCGATGACGGTGGCTGCTGGGATTGCCCTCGCCGAATGGGCCCGCCGCCACGCCAAAAAGGCGATGTGCGGATTGCCTTGAAATCAGGCCCTATCGCTTTGGCCAATAGCGCTCGGCTTTGGTCGCACCTTCTGCCACCTCCTCTGGGAGATAACGCATTGGAATCGTGCGATTGCCAAGCCAAAGAGCTGCCTGATCGGCAAAATGGGGATCACCCGGATACCCAGATTGCCCACCGGGGAGGATGTTTTGCCCCCTCACACCACTCCTCCCCAAGGCGATCACCATCCGAAAGACAGGGCCATTGCCATAAGTCCAGTCGTCGGTATCCAATCCAGGGTTGGGTGCATCGACATCAAACTGGTCACCTGGGCGGGGGAAATGAGGGAGTCGAGATCGCAGATCATCAGCACCCAAGTTGGGTGCGAGGGGAAGGACCCGAGGGGTAATTTCAAACATCCGAAGGAGAAAATCAAGGGCTGGATTTGATCCTGCACCCAACGCACTTCCAACGAGCGAATCAAAGCGCACCATGTGGCGATAACCCCAACGCCATTCGTTCATGTCCTCTGTGCCAAATCCCCCCCGAAGCCTATCGTTTGGAGGTGAGCGCAAAAAAGCGAGGGCGCGGTCGAGCGCAACCAACGCCATCTCCCGGCTCGATTCGATCTCGGGTGTGCGGATATCGTCGTAAAACACGCTCTCTTTGGTTTCCGGATCGTAGCTCCCAAGGTTCATCGGATTGCCTGGACCCCTCCCATCCTCAAGGAGTTTCATCGTTTGGGTGAGGTAGGTTTCAACCGAAACAGCAGGGGACATCGCCGGAGGAATCCCCTCATCACCCAATACCGCTTCGATGTACTTCACAAACCAAGCATGGAAAATCGAAGTCGCCACACTGTCTTCGACATCACCTGGTCGGATGGGAGCGTAGAAGGTTTCAACCCCTGAGGGGGTGCGGTAGCCACGCTCACGCCAAGCAACCATTCGCCTTTCGATTTCGGCATAGGTTGTTCGCTCCCTCCGCCAGCGCTCGGCCATTCTCGCCAAGGCCCCACTCGATGGAGGGCCTGAAGCCGCTCGGCGGGCTTGCGCGATCGCATCGAGCAGCACAGGCACCCACTCGCGGCCAAGGCTCGAGCGGTGGTCGCCTTGGATGGACTGCATCTCTTCAACCGTCACCCGCCTTGCCGCAATCGCTTCCTCGAGGCGCTCCGCAATCCGAGCGCCTCGATAGCCCTCGACCCAAGGCCCGCCGATGTAGTAGGGATCGTTGAAGAGGTCATTATCGGTTGCAATGCCTGCGGGATCGTGATTCGCCATGACGAGGTATTGGCGAGAGGGGTTGAGCGACTGGGGCCAATCGTCAAAGGGAACAGCCCGCTCATGGGGTGCACCCATTTTTGCCCTCGCCTCATCCACCCTCCCCTCCCCGTCAAGCGGAATGCGCCATGCGCGGTAACGGCTCCCATCGATGATGCGCCTGGGATCAGCACCGGGAAGCCACCTGCGGGTGCTGGGATCCCGCGGAAGGTGTTCCCGCGTTGGAACGGCATGGTAAGCCGAATAAACAATCGATCCTTCGCGGTCAATGGCCATCATTGCCCCCCCGTAGGCGATAAAGTGGCGCATGGCCTGACGGAATTCTTCAACGTTTTGGGCAAATTGGAATTTGCGGAAAGCCCGAAGCAAGGTGCCCCCATCAAATGGCCCATAGTAAAAACTCAAGGCACTCACCCGCCCATCACCATCCATGTCACGCGGGATCACCCACCCCGAGAGGGTGCGCACCTTGGACTGCCCTCGAGGAGGTGCAGCGTCAGAAGCCACTGCCTCACCCTCGAATTCAACGATCCATCTGCCATCCCAGGTTACAAAGCGCAGGAATCGCTCAGTGCGACCAACTGATCCGAGGGCTGGCACATTTGCAACCACAACCTCTTCTTCAACCCTCTGGAGAGCTTGCATGGCACCCTCCCAGCGGGTGGCAATTGGAAGCCCCCCACCGTCAAGGATGATCTCATCGGCATACCAATCGACCACGTCTGGATAGAAGGCGGTTTGCGTCCATGCAATCGCACCATTCGTCCCCACACCCATGGCGGGCAATCCCGCAATCGTTGCGCCAAGGAGGCGCGTTGATTCACGAGTTCCCCCCAAAAAAACCGTGTCGATTCCAAATTGCCAAAAAAGCGGAGGGACGCTTAATTGGAGGTGACCATCCCCAGCAAGAATCGCACTCCCATCAGAGGTTGCCGAACCCATGACCGCCCACCCGTTTGATCCCCTCTCTCCCCTCCGGCCCCACCTTTCTTCCCATCCTTTGAGCACCAAAGAAACCCTCTCGAGCATCCCCTTCTCCACCCTGGCGCCTCGAAGCGCCATCCAACCCATTTGACCGAGAGGCTTTGGAAGGTGGGGCACGGTTGGTTGCAGGGGATCTCCTTCTCCACCCCTTCCACCACCTTCAAGGCCCCAGCCAGCCGTTGTGCTCACTCGTTTTGGTGGGGCATAGTGCTCAACGATATCCCGTTCAAGGCCCAAAAGACGCAGCTCCCGCTTGGGTGTACCTGGAGGGAATATCGCCTCTCCCTCACGAAAGCCGCGGCTGCGCTCGACGTCGCTGCGATCGAAGCTCGTGCCATAGAGGACACTGACCCCTGTGGCGATTGCGTCTTTGCGGGTCCACGGCGCCATGAGATCCGCTGGCCTTCGTGCCCCGAGAAAAGCGGCACCAAGCTCAAGCTCTCGCGGCGCTCGGAGCCGACCAGCCCTCACTTCTTCGATGTATGCGTTGATTCCAGCGACAAAGGCATCGATTTCGGCAGCCTCCTCTGCATTTAGGCCCTCGAAAAAG
Organism: Sandaracinaceae bacterium; assembly: GCA_025056955.1. Taxonomy (GTDB): domain Bacteria; phylum Myxococcota_A; class Polyangia; order Polyangiales; family Sandaracinaceae; genus JANWYL01. The sequence continues at coordinate 15,910 of JANWYL010000002.1, forward strand.
CGCTCCGCCATCCATCGCATTCCGAGGAGGCGGCTTTCGGCATCGACATTGAGGGCGCGATCGCCGATGAGCTCGCTGATGCGGCCAAGGGCAAGCCTTCGCGTCATGTCCATCTGAAAGAAGCGGTCCCGAGCCATTGCGAAGCCCAAAAGGCACATCGCATCGAGGCGGCTTTGGGCATAGATGTGAGGGACGTTCATCTCGGTTCGAACGATGAAGGCAGGGGCTTCAAGGCACTCGATTTCAAAGCGTTCTCTGCTCTCCAAGCGATCGAAAGGAGGAGGTAAGGGAGGATCGGGAGGGCGGGCATCCCCGCCCCCATCTAGCGCCCCATCTTCGGAGCTTGGTCCTCCGTCGGCCTCGCCCCCTTTTGGCGTTGAGCAAGCGTGAAGCACAAAAGCCAAAAGGGCACTCCCAATCACCCACTCCCGCCAACTGCCACTGGCCAAAGCTTTAACGCACACCCTTGCATTGTAAAGCATTTTTTGGCCAAGTTCCCTAAGAAAAGTCGATTCCGTCGAGGGTTGGACTTCATAAAGGCATGGTGAAAAAATGAGGCTGTGGGCACGCTGAAGCAGGGCTTTGCGCTTTTTTGGTCCATAGGCTTCGTGGTTTTCCATCTTTCTGGTTGTTCTGGCCCAGAGCGGCCTCGGCTTGGTGGGCTTGAGCGAGGGATGGGGCGGGTTGGGCAAACCCTTCGCGTCAGCATCCCTGTCATCAACCCAAGCGGTTTGCCCCTCCGCTATCGGGCCAAAGCCAGCCGCGCCCTTCCTGCCTTTGAAAGCACAACCTCCATCTCAGGCTCTCCCGGTGGAGGGGAGTTTCGGTGGACACCCCTTGTGAGCCATGTGGGGCTTCACGACATCGAAATCGCAATCCAATCCCCCGAAGGCGAGGTGTACGACCGCCGCCTTCTTGTGGTTGAAATTCTGCCCTCACTTGAGTCGGCGCCGGTTTTCGTTGAGCCTGGAGCGGGCGGCACCTACGACCTTTCACGTGATCCTTGCGTTCGCTTTGGCATCGAGGTTCGCGACGAAGACAGCCCCATGGTGATGATCCGAAGCCGCGGGGAGCTTCCCCGGGGCGCAAGCCTTGAAATGAGAGGACCAAAAAGCGCAGCCTTCGAGTGGTGCCCAACAAGCGATCAGATCGCCGCATCCGAGCGCTGGACGATTGGGCTTGAGGCCGACGACGGCGACCATGAGCCCGTGCCACACGATTATGTCGTGATCCTGCGCAGCGAAGGCGGCGCCAACTGCCCTGGCGAGGCGCCAAGCATTCGGGTGCTTGCCCCTGAAGGGGGTGCGAGGGTTCAAGGCAATCCCGGCTACCAGGTCAGTGTCGAAGTGAATGACGACCGCGGTTTGAGAGAACCCCCAATCCTCTATTGGACAACTGAGATGCCAAGCGATCCTTCGCGCCCTGATATCACGGGATTTCAGCAAGAGCTCTTTGAGCGAGAAGCAGGCAACCGCTATCTTGCCACGATTCCCCCCTTGGGCCTGGGAGAAGGCGAGTCGCGAGAGGTCTTTTTCATCGTGAGCGCAACCGATAACGATGACCCCGAGGGCACGGCCTGTGATCATCGAACAGAAACGCCCCTTTCGTCTTTTTATGCCCTGGGCGGGAGGGCAAGCATGCTTGCCACTTGTTCCAGGTGCCGGGCCTCTTCGGAGTGCGCTTCAGGCATTTGCGTTCCACTGAGCGGAGGCGCACGTTGTCTTGAGGGCTGTTCAGGAGGGAGTTGTTCGGGCTCATCCCGCTGTGCCACAGTGACAACCAGCGAAGGGGCAAGGGTTCAGGCCTGTGCCGGGCCAAGCGGTAACCCCAACGAAGCCTGCGCACAGGCCTGCATGAACGACCGGTATGAGCCAAACGACTCAATGGCCCAAGCCACTCCCCTCCGCAGCCCAATCATGGGCCAGATTTGCCGAGATGATCGCGATCTTTTTCGGATCGATGGCGCAAGCGAAGGCTCAGAAGTCGAAGTGCTTCTCGACAGCTTCCGCTCAAGTGAAGGCGATTTGGACATGCGCCTTCTCGATGCGATGGGCCGGATTGTTGGCACAAGCGCTGGCATTACCGACATGGAGCGCATCGTCCATTGCGCCCGTTCAAGTGGGCCACTCTACGCCGAGGTTTATGGCTTCCTCGGCGCGCAAAACCCCTACCGAATCCAGGCGACCTTGCGATCCGCAAGCTGCTGTGTCGACGATGCGAGCGAGCCAGACAATGCCCTGGGCACAGCCCGGCTCGTGAGCGGGAGCGATTTCGAGGGGAAGCTCTGTGCCGGTGACAGCGACCACCGCGCTTTCGACGTGAGCATGCCAAGCCGCGCCGAAATCACCCTTGTGGCCGACGACCTCAGCCGCCTGGAGTTCGATCTCTTTGACGCAGCTGGAGCGCGCCTTTCTGGCTCAACCCTTTCTGGAGGCATCCGCCGCATTGAGCGAACCTTGTCTCCCGGCCGCTACGTTCTCCGAATCGCCGGAATGCCACCCCCGCGCGGCATCGCCTATCTCGGTGAGATCAGGCTCACCCCCTCAGGAATGGCCTGTACCTCAACACGTGAGTGCCCACTGGGCTCAGTGTGTCAATCTGGCACTTGTGTGTCAGACGATTGCACACCGCCTGGCACATGCCCTGCGATGCACATCTGTCCACCACCTGGGCCGGATGGGGGAAGGAGCGACTGCCTGGCTTCGTGCGTCGTAAACGCCGACTGTCGCTCGGGCGAAGCCTGTAAGTGGTTTGCGGAAGGGCGAGGCTGTGGGCGAAGTGGGAGTTCTGGGGTAGGAGGGCCATGCACGGCCTTTTGGGATTGCGCGGCCCAAAGGAGCTGCGTGCCTTGGCCTGGAGGCTACTGTGCGCGCCAGGGCTGCACGCGGAGCAGCGACTGCGAAAGCGGCACGCATTGCATCGAAGAAGGCGGCCGGCGCGTCTGTGCCCTCGATTGCTCAAGCGATCCATCGCGCTGTCGCTCGGGCTATACTTGCAGAAGCCGCACTGAGATTGGAGGAATGGCGCGGTGGGTGTGCGTTCCATAGGGCTTTGGCTCCGTGTGGTCTTGGCCCTCTCCACCTTTTGGACCAAAGGATGCGTGGGCCTCCTTTTTGGGGGGGCTCCCTCTGAAGAAGCGCTCATTCTTTTGCGCATTGAATACCCACGGCCAGCCCTTCCGGGCACCCTCCTCCGGGTTGAGGGCGTGGACCTCGAGCAGCTTGGCCCCGAGCCTGTGCTTCTTCTAGGGCAAGGCGGAAGCGAAATCGCAAGGCTCGAAAGGAGAAGCGGCTCGAGGCGAGGAGAATACCTGTTCCGACTCGATCTCGAAAGCGCCGAGCGCTTGGGAGAGGGCCTGCACGTGCTCGAAGCGATTCTTGAAGGGCAAGGGAAGCAGAGTGAAGCCTTTGTCTTCGAGCTCGAAATCGCATCCACCCTCCCCCTCGAATGGATGCCGCGTTTTCCAGAGCGTGCCCACCGCAATGACATCCTCGTGATCTCCGGACAGGGCTTCATTTCCCCAAGCGAAGGCGAGCTCAATCTTCGCGTCGAAGGCGATTTCACCTCTGATCGGGGGATAAGGCAGCGCGTCGAAGCGGCCTTGCCCTTGTATCCTCTTGAATTTTCAAGCCGCGAGCGGGCAGTGGTTGTGCTCTCGACCCGCCTTGGAGGTGTTCGGCCAGGAAATCTGGTCGGTGAAGCCTGGATCGAGCGCCGGCTCAATGGTGGCCAAAGCGCAAGCACATGGCGAAGCGCCATTGCCATCCAATTCGGCCCACCGGTGCTTTACTCCATTGATGGGACAATGGCCTCGATTGGAAGGCGGGTGCTGGTGCGAGGGGCAGGCTTTGTTGGCGGGCAAGGAGGCACTGATGAAGCCACTGTCCTTCGGATTCAGGGAGAATTCCGAGAAAAAGCAGGCGTGGTGCCGAGGCGCATCGAAGCCGAGATCATTCCCCGTGTGCGGAGCGGAAAGGAGCTTGAGCTTGTCATCGACACAGCGGTTCGGGATGGCAAGGTGGTCTCAAAGCTTTTCGATGCGCAGCGCGGTGTTTTTGAAGGCCGTGCCACCCCAATCGTGATCGCCAATCGCGAAGAGGTGCGGGGCGAAAGCGTGCCCTTTCGCCTGACGCTTGGCCCTCCTGTCCAAGTGGTTTGGCTTCGCTTTCTTCCTAGCTACTACCAAGCCCTTTCGCGCTTTGGCCTTGCGCTTGCCGAAGAGGAAATCGCCCAAGGCATCGTCCAGCGCATCGAGGAAATCTACGAAGGCTACAACGTCGATATTCGCCTCGAAGAGCCTGAAGACTTTGACCGCAGCGTGGTCACAGTGGTCGAAATCGGCGGCCCAGACCCAAATGGCCGTGGCCTTTTTGGCTACGATAACTCCCCTGGGAAAGATGTGGGAAACCTGAGAATGTACGACACAATTGGCGGTGCCAACGCCGAAACCCAAGCAGATGGTTATCCGGGCTATGGAGGCGTGTTCATTGAGTCTTTCCTTTGGTGGTCGAGTCATCCAGAACTTCCAGGAGAGCGACCGAGAAGCTCTCCCGATGTCGATCCCCTCTTTGATGAGATCTTTGATCCTGTGCGGCGTTTGCCTGCGCGGCGCGCCGAAATCCAAGGCCAAGGTCCTCCGGACCGCGTCGAAGCCGTAAGGCGCGCAATCCGCGCCCTCGCCAACATCATTGGCGAAACCACAGCCCATGAGCTTGGCCACTCTTTTGGGCTTGCTCAGCCATATGGTCCCCCAACGAGTTTTCACCGTGAAAACGACGGCGAGGGCTGCCTCATGGATAGCGGTATCGATCGCCCCTTCGCCGAACGCGCAGCCCTTCCCGGTGCACCCCGCACCCGCTTCTGTGACGAGGAACCTGCCTACCTGCGTTCCATCCTTGGGCCCTAGCCTTTCTGCATTCAATCGCTGCTTCCTGGGCTTTGGCTTGACTCATGTTTTTGGCTTGACTGAAAGGCCCCTAGGCTGGATTGAAAGAGCGTGCCCACACCAAGCCCAAGTGAGCCATTGCCCATTGACGAGCGCTTTTTGAGAACACTTGAAGAGAATTTTCCAGGCCTTCGCATGATCGCCAAGGAGGAGTCAGCGCTTCAGCGCTGGATTGGGCGCCTCCTTTGGGTGATCACCTTGGGCGGCCAAAACGCCTACCTTGAGGATTACACCACGGTGTTTGGGAAAACGATCTACACACCGCGTTCCTGGTCCAAACGAAGCCCCGAAGAGCGCTACTTCACCCTGCGCCACGAGGCCGTTCACCTTGAGCAATTCAAGCGCCTGGGAAAGTTCAAGATGGCCTTTCTCTATGGGATATGGATTTTGCCCATGGGCTTGGCCTGGGGAAGGGCCCGCCTTGAGTGGGAGGCCTACGCCGAAACCTTGCGCGCGGTCGCTGAAATCAAGGGATTGGAAGCAGCCGCATCGCTCCGCGAGCACATCGTCAAGCAATTCGTGGGACCAGCCTACGGCTGGATGTGGCCTTTCCGGCGAGCGGTCGAAAAGTGGTTTGACGAAGAACTGGAAAGAATTCGCAAAACCACCAAAGCAAGTTGATGGTGCCTGCACCATGGAGTCATCGATTCCCCTTTCGGTGTGCATCGAAGAGGCCAAATCAAAAGGCCTTCGCTGGCCAAGCGAAAGCATCGCCTTTTTGATTCTGGAATGCATCGAATCGATGGGAGATTCACCAAAGGGCATCGATGCAAACGATTTGCGCATCGCTTTCGATGGAAGGGTGCTCTTTTCTGCTGGAAAAAACACCTCGGCAGAAGAAGCAAGCCGCCTGGCACTTGAGCTCATGAAACACCTGCTCGCACAACTGGGTGAAGGGCCAGTCCCAAAGGATTTTGAAAGGGTGCTCCAGGGTGAATTCAAAGGTGAAGAAGCGCTCGAACAACTCAAAACCGCAATCGAAAGCGTGCTTTTCCCATTAAACCGCGATGCAGCAAGACGCACCATCGCACGTTTGGCCTGGGGAACATCGACAGCACAGGCCAAGGCGCCAACTTTGAAGGATTTCGGGAATGCTCAAGAAATCCCAACTCGCTCTCTTTGGAAGTGGGTGTTGGTTGCGCTTTTAATGCTTCTTGCAACCGCTTTCGGTTATTGGTTGGCACAATCGCATAAAGGTGCAGGCACATCACCGGATGAGGGCCGTGTATCGATCGACTCCATGCCTCCTGGCGCAGAGGTGTTTTTGGCACTGGGTGCTTCACCGATTCTGGTCCAAGGCCTAAGCACAGAAAGCGAGGAAGAGCTTCTCGTTTGGATGGATGGTTTTTTTCCAGAGCGGGTCACCATACCAAAAGAGGCCCATCAGGATGCAGAAGTCCTTGAGCTTACGGTCGAGCTGCGCCCCATCGTAGAGGGGCATGCTTTCACCTTTCCATCCCCTCGCACTGATTTGAAGGTGAACTCAATTCAACTTGGTGATGGAAAGGTGCGCCTTTTGAGTGATCCACCAGGCGCAAAGGTGTTTAGGAGGCTTGGGAAAACCCCCATCAAGGTGCACGGCATTAACCTCAAAAAAGCACTCGCTTTTCTTTTTGTCCAAAAGGGATATCACCCAGAGGAGCGCGTCCTTTCCCCAAGCGATTGGCATCTTCTCGAAGCAAGGTTGGAAGTGGCTCTCAAGCCCATGAAGGACCACCATCCAAGCGAGCAACCAATCCCATCGCCTTGACTCAAAGGGCCAATTGGAACTGCATGCGCCCCCTCAAGCCCTCTTCGATCCCACTCTCACGGCGCCAAAAAAGGAATGCCAAGTCCAACCCTAGCCGACACACACCTGGCCAGAGATCCCAAACGAAAGCCCCAAGGATCTCGCCCTCCTCGAGGAGGCGACCTGCATTCTGGTAGCGCTCGGCCACAGAGGGATTGTCCGCATGCGCAGCGATCTGCTCTTCGGCCCTTTTTTTGGCCTCTTCGGCAAATCCCACATCAACCCAAACCCAGCTCACCCTCAGAGCCAGGCCGAGTTCGGCTTCAAAGCGATAGGCAAGCTGAGCAAGCAAGCCTTGTGCAGCGAGCCCCCCAAGGTCGAAAGGACCCGAAAGCGCGTGAGGGCTTGGGGGACGTGCCCGCAACCCCCAAAAGCCAATTCCTAAAAGCGAAAACCCTGCATATTTCATCCACACTTCTGGAGCGATCCTCATCGCAAAGTCTCGCCACGGATCGGCCCTCAAATCCCATGCAAAGCTCAAGTGAACAGCAGGCCTGAAACTTTGGCTCCGCTCGCGGTCAAACTCCTCATGCATTGCGGCCCCGGGCGCGTTCCAGCCGAGCCGCATAACCAGCTCTGGATGAATCCGAGGCGCTTCGTTTCGGCCTGCAAGGGAAGAGTGGCCTGGGACGGGCTCACCTGAGACAATCGCCACGCCGTTTCCGTGGGTAGGGCGGGCATTGGTGCCCGTAAAAACCCCCCCTTCCAGGTCCAAACCTTCTGGAGCCCGCTCGCTCCCATTGTGCAGGGCAAACCCAAGCTGCCTTTCACTCCCAAACCAAAGGAGCACTGGGGCCCATTCAACCGCCGCCTGCCTTGCGAAAGAATTCGTGCGCCAGCGCGTGAAAGGCACCTTCCATTGGCCAAAGCGCAAATGCCACGTTTCAGCAAGCCGGATATCGACCATGAGGTCGAGAAGCTCAGCACCGCGGTTTGGCCCCAAATCGAGCTGAAGAAAGGGGCGCACGAGATTGCGAGCGATTTCACCCCGAAAACGAACCCGCATTCGCCGCACCCCAACGCTTGCGCCTTCAGCATCACCGCGGCTTGTGACTTCTCCACGGAGCTGAGTCACCCACTCGATGCGCAGGCGGTGCTCGGTATCACCAAGCACAAAGCGGGGCGGAGGCCATTTGGCAAGCTCCCGAATCGAAGGCACCTCATCGCTCAAGGCATCAGGGGCAGATCCTTGGGCCAAGGCCTTTTTTCCTAAAAAAGTGGCCAAAAACACAACCAAAAACAGGATCTCCCATCTCATGTCGAGTCCAGGACAAAGAGCACGTCCATCAAAGGAGGTCAAGATCGATTTCGATAACCACCCACATCACCCAACTTCAAAAGCCTAAGATCTTAATTCCAACCACATCTTCCATCTCATTTTCGGTTGAATCAGTGGGTGAACACCTTTTGCCGTAAAGCCCAAAAACCCCATTGCCATAAAGAACATCTCACCATACACTGAAGTCGCGTTGATCTTGCTTGCAATGAAGGTGGATGATGGGCTTGCGTGCGGGAGAAAGCACAGATCCTCCCCTTTCAATTCTTCTTTCTTTTGGGATAGAAGCGACCGCTTCTCAACGGATTGCGCTTGGGCAGGTCCATGCGACCTGGGTGGTCACCGATACCAAAGGAGTAAAGCACGTTGTCCAACGCGTGCACCCCTCTTTCCCTGAGGGGTGTGAAATGCGCTTGGAGCTGGTCACTGCACACCTCCTCGCCCATGGGTGGCCAGCCCCACGCCTTCTCCGAAACAAGGATGGTCTCATTTGCAGCAAAGACCCATTGGGGCATCGCTGGCGGGTGATGAGTTACCTTGATGGCGAATCTTTTGCTGAGTTCAAAACAGCACACCAAGCCCGCTCAGCCGCAAGTCTTCTTGCGCGCTTTATCGAAACAATCCGCACCCTCAACTTCGAAGCGCTCCCGCCTCCTCCCATTGTCCACAATCCCACCTTTCACCTTCAAGCACTCGAGGAAGCGATAAAAGGTGCAACCCAAGTCGATGAAGTTTTTCGTGAGGAGGCCCTGCGCCTTGCCGAATCCCTTATCGAGCTCATCCCCATCTTTCACCCACACAACCCATCGGTTCCGTATCGCAACCTTCACGGTGATCCCAAGGCATCGAATCTGATTTTCCGCAACGGTGAGGCTTGGGCCCTTGTCGATCTCGATGCGGTTGGACCAGGGCTTTTGCACTTGGAAGTGGGAGATGCTTTGCGCAGCCATGCGATTGTGCGCGATAACAACCAAGCCGTTTTGGACGAGGAGAGGCTACGCGCTGGCCTATGGGGCTTCATCGAAAGCGCACGAGAGTGGCTGAGCGTCGAAGAAGCGAGGGCCATTCCTTTGGGGATATATGCCATCGCCCTTGAGCTTTCCGCCAGGTACCTCCGCGACGTTTTCGAGGATCAACACTTCGGATGGGATCCAAAGCGCTTCCCAAGCCGCCGCGCCCATAACCTCGAACGCGCAAGGCTCTACTTCGGCCTCGCCAAATGGCTCAAAGGGCGCTTGGCAGCCATCGAAAAAACCACCGAAGCTCTCATCACAAGGTTTTTGTAGATTGTATCAAGAATGATTCAAAGGCAACATCGTGGTGTGAAGGTATCAAGCATGATCATCACTTAAAAAGATAGGGCGATTCTCGTGGCTGAGGCCATGGGAGGGGTGTCCCAGGGTGATGCCCATTTCCCCCTTGGATTTCTTTTGCTGATCCAAGCCATTCCCTCAGGCACCTCCCAGTGTGACTCATTTCGCACCTGATGATCCCATCGAGTTCACCCATGTAGACGATGCTCCCACCATTGGCCCCACCTTCTGGTCCAAGATCGATCACCCAATCGGCTGCAGCGATGACATCAAGGTGGTGCTCGATCACGATGACGGTATCACCCCGTTCAACCAAGGAGCGCAGGAGTGCGAGCAAGCGCTCGACATCGCTGCGATGGAGGCCGGTTGTTGGTTCGTCGAAGGCGTATAGGGTCGGGCCTCGGCCGTGGCGACCAAGTTCTGCGGCGAGTTTCACCCGCTGCGCCTCGCCTCCAGAGAGGGTGTTTGAGGGTTGGCCAAGCTCGAGGTGGCCAAGGCCTAATTCGGAGAGCACAGCGAGGGGGCGGGCAATCGAAGGGAGCGAGGCAAAAAGGAGGCGGGCTTCTTCGACTTCGCTTTTGAGGATCTCGCCTGCCGAGCGGCCATGAAAACGAATGGAGAGGGTCTCTTCGTCAAAGCGCATGCCTTGGCAGGCCTCGCAGGGAACGAGGATATCTGGCAAAAAGGCCATCTCCAGGAGAATCTGCCCATTGCCTTCGCAGCGGGGGCAGCGCCCGCCTTCGGGTGAGTTGAAAGAAAAGCGGGAGGGGCCATAACCTTTGGCCCTCGCTTCTGGGGTCGCAGCGAGCCACTGGCGGATTTCGTCCCAGATGCCGATATAGGTGGCGGGCACAGAGCGAGGGGTGCGGCCAATTGGGCTTTGATCCACAAAAAGGGCGCGGCGAAAATGAGAGGCACCTTCGAGCGCGCGATAGGAAAGCGGCGCTTCAGAAGATGCAATGCCAAGGCTTTTTTGAAGCGCTGGCAAAAGAATGCGCCGGATGAGGGTGCTTTTGCCCGAGCCGCTTAAACCGCTTACAACAGTGAGGCGACCACAGGGAATGGCCACGTCGATGTCTTTGAGGTTGTGGCCCCTTGCTCCTCGGAGCCAAAGGCGGGGATGCGAAGGAGGAACGGGAAGGCGCTTTGAATGGAAAAGAGGACCAGCGCGGAGGGCTTGGCCCGTGAGCGAATCACAAGAGGCGATGAGTTCGGGCTTGCCCTGGGCCACAACCCGCCCGCCTTGCTTTCCTCCCCCCGGACCAAAATCGACCACGTGGTCGGCCGCGCGGATCACTTCGAGATCGTGCTCGACCACAAGGACGGTATTGCCCTGATCGACAAGCCCCCGGAGGGCCCGAAGGAGCTGGCCTGTGTCTTTTGGATGAAGGCCGATTGTCGGCTCATCAAGCACATAGAGAAGCCATGTCATGTTGGCGCCAAGCTGAGCAGCCAAGCGCACCCGCTGGATCTCCCCACCCGAGAGCGTATCGGCCGAGCGGTCGAGACTGAGGTAGCCAAGCCCAACTTCCTCGAGAAAAGCCAAGCGGCGCTCGCATTCGGCCGAAATCGGCTCAGCGATGCGCCGAGCCCTCTCATCGAGCTTTAGCGCAGGCAAGGCAAGGCGCGCTTCTGAGACCGAGAGGGCGAGGATTTCATCAAGGCGCTTTCCCCCAACGAGCACCGAACGTGCCAAAGGCGAAAGCCGGCTTCCACCGCACTCTGGGCAAGCTTGCCCCTTCTCCTCAATGCGCCCTCGACCCTCGCAGCGGGGGCAGCGGCCATGCCGCGTATGAAAAGAAAAGAAACGCGGATCGAGCTCGGGAATTCCAAGCCCACAGCGTGGACAAGCGCGCTTCGTCGAATAGAAACGCTCTTCGCCCCATTCGGCCACAATCGATAGGGAACCATCGCTTGAAATCGAAGCAGCCTTGCGCACCAGGGCTTCGAGCTCTGGAAAGGCCTGGGCACGGACGCGCCCTACCACAATTTCGATGTCGTGCTCGGCATAGCGGGAAAGCGAAAGATCTTCAGAAAGAGGAACGAAAAGGCCATCGATTCGGGCTTCAAAAAAGCCGCGTGCTTTCCAAGAGGCAAGCTCGCGCTTGTGGGCACCCTTTTTGGCGCGCACAACTGGCGCAAGCACAGAGAGCAGGGCTTGGCCAAAGCGCTCGCTCGCATCAGCAGCGATTTGCGCAGGGCCAAGCGCCTCAATGCGTACAGCACAAAGGGGGCAATGGGCCACGCCGGCTTGGGCCCAAAGCACGCGCAAGTGCTGCGCCACTTCGGTGAGGGTGCCAACCGTCGACATGCTTCCCCCTCGCGAGAGGCGCTGTTCGAGGGCTATCGTTGGCGGAAGGCCGAGGATGCGGTCAACCTCGGGGCGCGGAAGCTCTGGAAGATAGCGCCTCACGTAGGCCGAAAGCGTCTCAAAAAAGCGGCGCTGCGCTTCGGCGTAAAGCACGTTGAAAGCCAAGGTGGACTTGCCAGAGCCCGATGGCCCAGAGCACACGATGAGCGCTCCCCGAGGCAAGCTGAGGTGGATATTGGCAAGGTTGTGCTCGCGGGCCCCTTCGATGCGGATAAAAGGAGGCTCGGCTTCAAGTCGAGAAGAAGGCGAAACCAAGGAAGGGGCTTGAGCGGCCTCAAGGCCCAAGGCCCGCCGCAGAAAAGGCGCAGACAAAGAAGTGCCCTTTGCCACTTCTTCTGGCGTGCCAATGGCCACAAGCGATCCCCCATCCTTTCCAGCCCCAGGACCAAGCTCGATGATCCAATCGGCCTCACAAGCAAGCTTCATGTCGTGCTCCACGACAAGAAGCGTGCCACCATCATCAACAAAGCGGTGCAGAACGCGGGCGAGAAGCCCCACGTCTTCGGGATGCAAGCCGGAGCTTGGCTCATCGAGCACAAGGAGGCTCTTGGGCTTGACTTGGCCAAGGGCCTGGGCGAGCTTTAAGCGCTGGGCCTCGCCTCCGGAAAGGGTGCTGAGCGGCTGGCCAAGCCGAAGGTAGCCCAGGCCAATTTCTGCAGCTGGCCTAAGGACAGAAACGATTTTTTGATCGTCTGCAAAGCGTTCGAGGCCTTCTTCGATTGTGAGCTCGAGAATCTCGGCCACATTGAGGCCACGGTAGCGGACCTCAAGCACGGGCCCAACGAAACGCTTCCCACCGCATTCGCTGCAAGGGAAAACGAGATCGGCCAAAAACTGCATATCGACCCGCTCGATCCCTTCCCCCTGGCAGTGCTCGCAGCGCCCGCCCTCGGTGTTGAAGGAAAAGTGCCTTGCCGTAAATCCCAAAGCGCGGGCCTTGGGCTCTCCTGCAAGGCGCTTCCGAAAGATCTCCCATGCCCCAAGGTAGCTCGCTGGATTCCCCCGCGAAGTCCGACCAAGGGGGCTTTGGTCGACAAAAAGAATTTGCGAAATCGATTGAACCCCGCGCAGGGCAAGGTAAGGAAGGGGCACGCGCTTTTCACTGGCTCCTAAGGCCCGCTCCACTGCGGGAACGAGCGTATCGGCCACCAAGGTGCTTTTCCCAGACCCCGAAGGACCGATCACACAGGTCCAAGCTCTAAGCGGGATCCGAAGGGAAAGGTGCTTGAGGTGATGACCTGAAGCCCCATCGAGTTCCAAGTAAGCGTCTCCCTTTCGCCGGAGCCGCGGAGCGGAAGAAGCAGAAGCGAGGGCCTTGGCACTTGCCGTTGAGGCACAGAGGAGCTCAGCCGGAGTGCCATCAAAAACGATGCGGCCCCCTTTTTTTCCTGCTTCGGGGCCAAGCTCGATCACCCGATCGGCAGCAAAGATGAAATCGGGCTCGTTTTCCACAACCAAAGCCAAGTTGTCGGCAGAAACAATCCGACGGATGGACTGGGCAAGCCCGCGGATATCGCTTGGATGCAGGCCAAGGGTTGGCTCATCGAAGACGAAAATCGCATTCGATATCGATGCGCTCAGGGCCGTTGTGAGCGAAAGCCTCTGCATTTCGCCTCCCGAGAGGGTGCGGGCTGGCCGATCGAGCTCAAGGTATGAAAGGCCCACCTCGCGCATCGTCTGAAGCCGCTTCTCAAGCTCATCGAGGAGCAAGCGAATGCCTGGATCCATCTTCCCCCTTTCCTCGAGTTCCTTGGCGCTCTCCTCGATAAAAGCCAAAGCCTCGCCTGCGGGGAGCCTGAAAAAATCCGCAATCGAGAGCTCACCGACACGGTACTGAAGCGCTTCCCTCCGAAGCCTGCTCCCTTGGCAGCTCCGGCATGTCTCATAGCTCCGGAAGCGCGAGAGAAAAATCCGCACATGGGCCTTGTAGGTCCGCTCTTCAAGCCACTTGAACCACCGCCGAATGCCCCACCACCCATTGGGTCGCCCATCGCCCTCCTTGAGCCATTCGATTTCCGCCTCGCTAAGGGAGGCAATCGGCACATCGCAGCGGATTCCCGCTCGCTCGGCCCACCGCGCAAGCTCTTCCCGCTCCCAGCTTTTTCCAGCACCACGCCAACAAGCGATGGCTCCCTCCTTGATGCTCAAGGAAGGGTCAGGAAAGACCTTCTCCCAGTCGATCCCAATGGTTCGCCCAAAGCCTTTGCAATCCGGGCACGCGCCAAGGGGGCTATTGAAGGAAAGAAGCGCGACTTTGGGCTCGGCATAGGTGATTCCGCAAGGCAGGCATTCGAGCACCTTGGAGAAGCGTTCAATCGCGCCCCCCTCAAGCCCAACCATCGCCCGGCCTTTTCCTTTGCGCATCGCCTCTTCAAGCGCCCCGATCAAGCGCCCTTTGCGGCCTTTTTCGATGAGAAGGCGGTCCACCACAACCCCAAAGCCCTTTGTCAGAGACGAGCGAAGGGCTTCTGAGGGCCTGACCCCCTCAAGATCCCTTAGCACTCCATCGAGCCACAAGCGCTCGTAGCCTTCTTTTTTGAGCCTTTCCCGGAGGTCAAGAAAAGCTTCCTCGTCAGCAAGCTCGACAGGGTGGCTGATGAGCGCCCTTTTTCCCTCCCACTTTTCGAGAAGAAGGGCCGCAGCAGATTCAGGCGAATGGCGCTCGATGCGCCCCCCACATCGGAGGCATCGGATGTGGGAAGCCCGCACCCAAAGGAGCTTCGCGTAGTCGGCAATTTCGGTGATCGTCGCAACTGTCGAGCGGCTCGTCGATGGGGAAGCCCCCCCCTCAATCGCAATCCCTGCCGCCACAGGCTCGAGCGAAGTCAGAGGCGGCCGCGGCAAACGCTCGAGAAATTGCCGCGCATAGGAAGAAAAACCCTCGACAAAGCGCCTTTGCGCCTCAGCATAAATCGTTGAAAAAACCAATGAGCTTTTTCCCGCTCCACTTGGCCCCGCAATCACCACAAAAGCGGGAGGATGAAGATCAAGGTCGATGCCCTTAAGATTATGCGTCCAAGCACCTCGAAGCTCAATGCGCTTCACGGCAACCTCAAAAGGCAAAGATTCACGGTGGGGCATTTTCTAAAAAAGGCAAGTGCCCCCTGCTTCGGGATTAAATGATTTTAAATCTCGATCTGCATTCCAAGCTCAACGACTCGGTTTGGCGGAATTTGAAAAAAATCAGTTGCCGATCGCGCATTCCGCGACAAAAAAGAGAAAATCATTTTTTGAATCTTTGACATGCCAGCTTTATTGTCAGCAATGACGAGGCGCTCACGGCCTAGGTAAAAACTGGTCGAATCGACCGTGGCCTTGATTCCATATGGCTCGCATTTGGAAAGAGCATCCATCACATTCGGGGTTTGGGTGAATCCATAATGGGCTATTACTTTGAAAAAGCCATCCCTTAGTTTTTCAACCTCAACCCTTTGTTTTGGCTTGACCTTTGGTACATCCTTCGTAACGATAGAAAGCAAAACAACTCGCTCGTGAAGCACTTGGTTGTGCTTGAAATGGTGGAGGAGCACAGGTGGGACACCATCAAGGCTAGAAGTCATAAACACCGCTGTGCCCTTTACACGCACTGGGCGAATGGCATCGATTTCATCTAAAAACTGCGCAAGGGGCTCAGAGTGTTCTTTGAGATACTGGGCCAAGCGATCGCGCCCTTTTTTCCAGGTGCGCATGATTCCAAGAATCCCAGAGGCCACGACAAGAGGAAGCCATCCTCCA
Organism: Sandaracinaceae bacterium; assembly: GCA_025056955.1. Classification (GTDB taxonomy): domain Bacteria; phylum Myxococcota_A; class Polyangia; order Polyangiales; family Sandaracinaceae; genus JANWYL01. The sequence continues at coordinate 31,339 of JANWYL010000002.1, forward strand.
CTTGTGAGCTTATTGAAGTTTGCAAAAAAGAAAGCGAGATCGATTGTAAGCATTGTAGCACAAATCACACCTGCCCGAAAAGTCCCCCACCACCGCTCAGTCACAAGAAAAAACAAAACTGTCGTGATTGCCATCGTGCCCGTTACGGCAATCCCATATGCAGCAGCCATCGCTCCAGAAGATCCAAAAGCAAAAACCAAAGCCAAGCAGCATATCATGAGAATCCAATTGATCTCTGGCATGTAGATCTGGCCCTCTGTCGATCCAGAGGTATGCCTGATTTCAAGGCGCGGGAGGTATCCGAGCTGAATCGCTTGGCGCGTGAGCGAAAACGCACCGCTGATCAGCGCCTGTGATGCAATCACCGTTGCAAAAGTTGCAATCACAATTGCATATATGCGCAAAAGGACCCAATCGCCAGCAAGGGCAAAAAAAAAGGACTCTTCCTCAACTTGGGGACGGCCAAGCAAAAAGGCCCCTTGGCCAAAATAGTTTAAAACAAGCGCTGGAAAAACGAATGACCAAGCAATCGCAATTGGCTTCCTTCCAAAGTGACCCATATCAGCATAAAGGGCCTCACCTCCAGTGATGCACAAGACGACACTTCCCAAAATTGTGAAAGCTTCCTTGCCGTGTCTCAAAAAAAACTGAACAGCATAGCTTGGAAGAACAGCACGCAAAACAGATGGAAAACGGAAGATGTGGACAGCCCCAAAAAGCGCAATCGATACAAACCAAACAGCCATCATTGGCGCAAAGGCAGCACCAATCCGTGCGGTACCTCTCCCCTGAAAAAAGAAAAGGGCAACCAAAATCAGTGCACTGATGAAAATAACCGTCTGTTGATTGAGAAAACCATCAAGGACCTCGATCCCATGCAATCCCTCGATGGCTGAAAGGACTGAAATTGCCGGCGTCAGCATTCCATCCGCATAAAGCAAAGAAGCGCCGAAAAGCCCAAGCACCACAATCCATTGTGTCTCCAAACGGTCCCTTTGTTGTTTTGGAAGCGCCAAAGCGAGAAGCGCCAAAATTCCACCCTCACCTTCATTGTCTGCGCGAGTCACAAAAAGGATGTATTTGACCGTCACAACCAGCGTCATCGACCAAAAGAAAAGCGACAACACTCCAAGCACATTTTGTTCATTCACTTCAATATGCTGCGTTGAGCCAAAAAAACATTCCCTCAATGCATAAAGGGGAGATGTGCCGATATCTCCAAACACCACCCCCAGGGCGGCCCAGGCGAGCTTTGCTGTGCTCCCGCCATGGTGGCTTCGGTGTGGGGTCAAAAGAGGTCGATCCGCTGGTGATAGGCTGATTCGTTGATGGTCACGAGCCCCGAAATGATCCCCTTCCGGCCCCCCCCCATCTTGTTTTTGTGCAGAACTGCTTGTCGGATTTAGGCTCTCTTTTTTTAGCATATTTCCTCATGCTTTATGCCTGCACTTGGGTGCTGGAATCGCCTTTGGAACCTGCCCCCATGATGCGCTTTGAAATCCCAACATAAAGCGCAAAGCCAATGAGCAGTACGGGAATAACGTATATCCAGTGCTTTCTGATCGCATGCGAGGCCTGTTCAACCAATTCGCGGTAGCTGAGATCAGCTGTACCAAGCCCAAATGAATAACCCACCACCGTAAGCACCGTCACCCAAATGCCTGCACCAAGCCCAGTCCATAGCGAAAAAGAACCAATCGGCATACGGGCCAAGCCAGCTGGAATTGAAATGATCTGGCGAATGGCAGGCAAAAGCCGACACACAAAAGTGGCCCCAGCACCATACTTTCGAAAAATGAACTGAGCGCGGTCGATGTGTTCCTCTTTCAAGAAAAACCACTTCGCATGTTTTCGTAAAAATGGCTCACCGAGCTTTGCGGCAATGGCATAGTTAAAGTAGGCGCCAAGCAAAGAACCAATGGTCCCAGCCACAATCGAAAGCAAAGCATCAAGAATCGGCGATCCAAAACTGAGCTCCCCCCTTGCTGCAAGAAAACCTGCGGGAATCATTACGACTTCACTTGGAAAAGGGATAAAAGAGCTTTCAATTGTCATAAAAAGAACAATCCACAAATAGCCCCATGTTGGGGCTTGTGAAGCGATGAGTTCAATTCGTTCTGCAAGCCACTCAGTCATCCATTTTCCCTAGTTTATTGGGGATATGGAATTCCATTTGATGGTTCTCACCCCTCCGATGCACTTATCGCTTCTGCTTGAACAGGATAGTAGCGGGTGGATCGGCGTATCCCTTCTGCACGAATCCGCTGCTCGCTTAAAAGCTTGCGAATGGGATTGGTAAGATCCGAAGGACTCATTCCAAGTACCTTTGCGATCTCGCCAATCCGCTGGCCTGGGTGCTGCCGAAGGTGCGCTTCAATGGTCTCTCCAAGCTGCTCCAATTCCTCTTTTGGACGCTTACCTTTTTTGCGCCTTTTGGTTTTCGGAACAACTGGAGCAGGCGCAGCGACTTTTGGTTTGGCAGGAGGAGATCGAGTGGCTTTCAGTTCAGCTTCTTTTTCTATCCCAATTCCCTCGAGAGCCCTTTTCATTTGTTCAAAGGCTGCCTTTTTGAAAAGCTCATGCAGTTGGGAGACAAATTGTTTGACAAGGTTTTCGATCTCATGCTGATTCATCATAATCCCTCCTTCGGCAGAGCGGCCTTTCATGCGTTGCGATTGCATTTCTGAACTCCGCTTAGAAGCAGATGGTGGAGCCGAAATCGACTTGCGCGACAGCTTTGCTCCTTCAAAAGCATCGCGCCCATCTGCTTCAGAATTTGGTAAAGAATTTGAGGAATCTGTTTGGGTTTGGGTGTTTGGCTCCTCGCTTGAGCTGAATTGAGAAGATTGTTCTCCCCTCTCCTCTCCATGTGGCGAGCGGCCTTCCTCAGATACCGATTGCGAAATGCTTGCCTGAATTTGACTCATGAGCCACTCCTTTCGCTGTCGGGCTTGCCGTTTACAACTGAGCCAAAGCTTTTTTTATGCCAATTTTTTATCCATGTCAATCATCAAAAACAAATCTCTTCTCCTGCGTTGATCGAAATCAAAAAATAAAAGGAACTCTGTTTTCGCCCTCCCTTCCCGAGAGGGGTAATCTTGATTCGCAAAAATCAGCTTTAGGCAATTGATTGAAGGGGCAATGCATCCTATCATCCGATTCCCGAGTCAAGTACCAATTGAGCAGGCC
>JANWYL010000300.1 GCA_025056955.1 Sandaracinaceae bacterium
GCCAACCGAAGAGGGGTTCTGTGGCCACTGCCCCGCCCAATCGCGAGGGAAAGGAGAGACCAATCTAGGTGATCACAGAGGGGAGGGTAGGCCAGGCGATGTGTACCAAAAAAGGCACTGTGGCGTACTTCCTTTGCTTGCGCCCTTCGGACGTGCTCAAGGGAAAAGAAACTTCGAGGAGTTCGTTTCGGAAAAAGTGCAATCACCCTGCCACCATGCTTGGGGTTGAGGCACCGGCATAAGAAGAAGCCAAACCAAGCAATCCACGAGACAATTGCGATGGGCTGCAGAGATTGTGCCCAAAAACAGACCAAAGAAAAGCGCAAAAGACAAGGCCAGTGATGAGAAGCAAGGTGCGGGGCAGGCGGGCTGGGAGGGTTTCGCTCACAGGTTGGCCATCTCGCCAGCTCCTTCCAAAGTCCAAACGGGCAAGTTGTTTCATGAAGCGCAGGCACTGTTCCGCCAGGGGCAGATCCAAACATGGCGTCTGCGAAACGCTTCGATTTGCTCTGGCCGCGCGCGGGGGCCAAGAATGGCAAGTGCGGGGTCGCCGATCGCGTGAACGCATACAAAAACGAGGCTTGCAACAGCCCAAAGCACAAAAAGCGAGGGGACGAGCCTTCCTGTGGCCCACCGAAGCACTGCCCTAGGGTGTGGGCCACCATTTGAAAAGGGGCGCAGGCTTTCGGGTTCATCAAGCCAGACATCGCGGTAAAAGGGGGGCCAGGGAGGGTGCGGAGAGCGGTTTTTCACATGGGCTGCCAGCTCGATAGCGAGATTGGAAAACACAAAGGCCCAAGGGGCATCCCGGACAACGATGCGGGTGGCTTCTTCATAAAGCCTTTGCCTCCGCAAGGGGTTCGATTTGGGCCTCATCCAAAAGGGCATCCAAGGCAGGCCATGAACGGAAGAAGGCCCTGTTTGGTGAGCCGCTTTAGGCGATTGAGCGCGAAAAAGGGGAGTCAAAGATTTGGCGGGGTCAGGAAAGTCGAGGTTCCAGCCCGCAAGGAAAAGGGGGACGCGCTTTCTGCGCCCTGTTTCCGAGAGAAAAACCGCAAAGGAGACTTGGCAGATGCGCAGCTTAAGACCAGTTCGCCCAAGATCTTGCTGGAGAAGTTCTCCGTAGGCTTTCCGGTTTCGCCTGCACCTACCCAGAACTCGATGGGCTCTTCGATGCCGCGGGCCACCCACGCCCCTTCTCGCCAATCGACCGGATGACCCGCAAGGCGCATTTCTTCCAGTGCGCCTTCCAGGTCAAAGCGATGTTCTTCTTCGAACCCAGCGAAGTGTCCCATGACCCCAGGAGGGATGGGTTGGCCAACCAAGCGGATGCGGTGTGCGCGGCTCCGCTTCCATCGCTGCCAATTGATGGCAAAGGCCACCGCCCAGCGCGCGTGCACGTTGCTCAGGGTAAAAGCTCACAATATTCATGCCAACGCAATATCGAGGAGGGGGCTTTCTGCCAAAAAAGGCCTCCACGCCTTGCTTTGCCTCACCCATGCCGCATGATGGGGCCAGGCGGTGCAATGTGTTCGATGGCACCGCTTGGAAAGCGCAAAAAGGCCAGTTCCCGATCAAAATCCAAGCGCGCGCACAATCTGGTCAAGGTAGGGCTCTCCAGAGCGGTAAAAATGGGGATGCGAACGAAGATGGCCCGAAGGCCTGCTTCCAATGCTCAAGGCGAAAAGGACTGGTCCTCCCTCATGGGGTTAGGGCGAAACGGTGGCCTGGCCTTTCCACGGCCTTGCGGGGAAGGGGAGCAGCAAATGGCATCGCGAGCAGGGAAAGAAAGGTTTGGTCAGCTGCCTTGAGGCGAAATCGGATGGTGTGGCGATCCAGGGCTTCGATTCCTGAAACATGCTGGCTCTTTCCCTCTCGAAATGCTTCCGCTCCTTCGATGATGCCAAAAAGGGGAGCAGCTCGAGAAGCAAGCTCAGGGCGAAGGGCCCGCTCAATCGCGTAACGCAGGTCCTCAGCTTCGACCCTGCGCTGGGCTGAAAGAAAGGGGCTTGGGTGGTGGCGGATTCCTTTGCGAAGGGTGATCAATTCCCAGGGACTTTTGGGAGTCTTCTGCCAAGCGAGGGACAAGCTTCAGGTTGGTGTCATGGTCCAGCGGGCTTTCAAAAAGAAGTTTCACACCGATCCGCGAAATCTCATCGGAAGGAATTTTTGGGTCGAGGCTTCGGATGTCCTCTTCGGGGTGCACCACGAGAGCGCCTCCGTGCCGGGGATGCGCGTACCGCCCAAAGAAACAGGGGTCTTCTGGAGCAGAGCCAAGGCACAGGAAAAGTGCGAAAAGGACAATTCCCAGCCCAACCCTAAGAGCACCAGCTGCCGTGGAGGTATTTTTGGGGGAGCTCATGTTCAAGGCTTCGGACATCCAGTGCATCCCGCAAGGCCTCTCCAAGCGATTTGAAAGGCAAAGGAGGTTGCGAGGGTCAGCGGGAAGGCCAACGCATGAGGTGCAATGCCCAAGGCGTCTTTACCATCGTGTACGAGGATGCCGAGGCTTGCGTGAGGGGGTGTGGCGCCGAGCCTAAGAAAATGCAGGGCGCTTTCGATGAGGACAAGGTGAGCCCCAAGGCCTCTACCGAGAACCAGCGCAGAGCCAAGCACATTGGGAAGCATGTGGCGAAAGAGGATGCGGACCTCTGAGTCACCAAGCACTCGGACGGCTTCGACATGCCCCATCGCTTAGGCTTGAAGGGTTTTCGTTCGAACCACCTGAGCGAGCGGTGGCCATAAAATCGCACAAAGAAGGAGGGCAAGGGTCCAGTTCGAACTTGAGGGAAGGGCCCGCTCGAAAGTCATAGGCAAAAGAGTGAAGAGACGATATCAGCCAAGTGCACGAGGACCCAGTCGATGGAGCCC
>JANWYL010000301.1 GCA_025056955.1 Sandaracinaceae bacterium
CAAATGAAATGGAATGAGGAGGTCTCATGGAAGCGGTTGCCCGTGCACGTTTTCAAAGAATATCTCCACGAAAAGCGCGTGTGTTGATCAACATGGTTCGTGGAAAGAAAGCTGCCGAAGCCCTTGAATTGCTTCGTTTTACTCGCAAATCAGCTGCAAGAATTGTCTATAAACTCATTGACAGTGCCATCTCCAATATTCAACATGCGCAAAAGTCAATCAATCTGGATGACCTGATTATCAAATCCGCTTATGTTGACAAAGCTCCAGATCATCACATGAGAAGATGGCGTCCTCGGGCGTTCGGGCGTGCAACTCGAATTGTAAAGGGAATGAGTCACATCACAGTTGTATTGGGAACCTCAGAAAAAAAGAAATGAGGTTAAGGTGGTTCTATGGGACAGAAAACGCACCCTCATGGTTTTCGTTTGAAAGTTACTAAGACGTGGAATTCAAGATGGTATGAAGAAAAAAACTATGCGAAATGGTTGCATGAGGATCTCGCAATTCGAGACTACATAAAGAGTAACTACAACAACGCTGGCATTGCAGCTGTGGAGATCGAGCGGGCTGCAGATAAATGCAAGGTCATCGTTCATGCTTCGCGCCCTGGGATAATCATAGGAAAACGAGGTGCGGGAGTAGAGCAGCTCAAGAACGAGTTGCAACGCCTGACCTCAAATGAACTTTTGGTGGACATTCAAGAGGTTAGGAAACCAGAGGCAAACGCCCAGCTTGTGGCCGAGGAAATTGCTGCTCAAATCGAACGCCGTGTCTCTTTTCGCCGAGCGATGAAAAAAGCAGTGGCCACGGCGATGAAGCTTGGTGTCAAGGGAATACGGGTTTATACCGGTGGTCGGTTAGGAGGGGCCGAGATTGCGCGTTTTGAGCAATACAGGGAGGGGCGTGTTCCCCTGAATACGCTGAGAGCTGACATCGATTACGGTTCAGCAGTGGCCAAAACCACATATGGAACAATTGGCGTCAAGTGTTGGATTTTCAAAGGAGAAGTGTTGCCAGTCAGAAGGCGTGGAAACAAGTGAAGGGGTAGGGGTATGCTACAGCCAAAGAAGACAAAGTTCCGAAAGGTTCATACTGGCAGGCTTAAGGGAGTTGCCACGCGAGGAAACACGGTGGCATTTGGTGATTTCGGTCTCCAAGCATTGGAGTCCGGGTATTTAACGGCTCGTCAGATTGAGGCTGCACGCATGGCGATTCAGCGCTACGTGAAGCGAGCGGGAAAGCTTTATATAAGGGTTTTTCCTGATATGCCATTTACGAAAAAGCCCCTTGAGACCAGGATGGGCGCGGGCAAGGGAAACGTAGAGGGGTGGAGAGCAAAGGTTTTGGCGGGCAGGATTTTGTATGAGATGGAAGGTGTTTCAGAGGAGGTCGCAAGAGAAGCTTTTCGGAGAGCAGGTCATAAATTGCCGGTTTTGACACGCTTTGTCACGAGAAAGGAACAGCAATGAAAGCAGCCGAATTACGTGAAAAAGCAATTGAAGAGCTTTTTGAGCTAGAGCGCAGCGTGAGGAAAGAGTTGTGGGAGGCGAGACTTCGCAATGCATTGCACGAGCTCGATGATACCTCCCAAATACGACGCCTTAGGAGAACAATTGCGAGGATTAAAACAATTATCGCAGAAAAAAAACGCAATTCAGCTAAAGGCGAGTGAGTGATATGTCCACTCAAGCAAATGCATCTAAACGAGGTAGGCGGAAGACCCTCATCGGTTGTGTGGTAAGCGATACGGCCAATCCCGGTCGTGCGAGAAAAACGATTGTGGTCGAAGTTGTCCGCCAAGTGCGTGATCCCGTTTACGGCAAATACGTGAAAAAAAGGAAGCGCTACCATGTCCATGATGAGCGAGAAGAGTATCGCACAAATGATATCGTTGAAATTCGTGAGAGTCGTCCCTTATCAGCGACGAAAAGATGGGTTGCTGTTCGTTTAATTGAACGTCCGGAGGAGGTATGATTCAACAACAGACCGAATTGGATGTTGCAGACAACAGCGGTGCAAAGCGAGTCGAATGCATCAAGGTTTTGGGAAGCAGTCGTCGCCGATATGCCCGTTTGGGCGATGTCATTGTCGTGTCAGTGAAAGAGGCCTTGCCAACAGCCAAGGTCAAAAAAGGGGATGTCCGCAAGGCAGTTGTTGTGCGTACGAAAAAGGAGCAACGTCGTCCAGATGGGAGCTATATCAAGTTTGATACAAACAGTGCGGTGTTGCTTGATAACCAGCTTGAACCAATTGGCACTCGGATTTTTGGACCCGTTGCTCGCGAACTGCGTGCGAAGAAATTTATGAAAATCATCTCCTTGGCTCCGGAGGTTGTCTAATGGCAGCACGCATTCGGAAAGGGGACACGGTTATTGTTATTTCAGGCAAGGACAAGGGCAAAAAGGGGGAAGTGTTGCGTGTATTGCCAGAGCGTGATGCTGCAATAGTTAGCGGCATTAACAAAGTGAAGCGGCACGTGAGGCCGAGTCAGCAAAATCCAAATGGTGGAATTGTGGAAATAGAGCATCCCATTCACTTGTCAAAGATTATGCCGGTTGATCCAGTTACCGGTAAGCCAACGCGGATAAGGTTTCGCATCAACGAAGATGGCAAAAAAGTCAGAATCGCAGTCAAAAGCAACACCGAGATTGGATAGTGGAGGGAGAGAGGTGGGTATGGATGAAAAATATGTGCCTCGGTTGTTAGAGCATTACCGCTCGCATGTGGTTCCTGCTTTGCAAAAGGAATTTGGGTTTAAAAACGTCATGGAGGTTCCACGATTTGTCAAAGTCACAATAAACATGGGTCTTGGGCGAGCTGTTCATAATCAAAGAATAATTGAATCTGCATTGAATGAGCTTTCATTG
>JANWYL010000302.1 GCA_025056955.1 Sandaracinaceae bacterium
AGCGTGACGGTCAGCGGGGGACGGGTGGTGCTGCACGGCGGCAGGCTGCACGCGGATAATGCCCGGCTGTTGGACAAGAACGGTGTGCTGTTGCAGGCTGGGCAGATGGACATCACGTTGAAATCACCGTGCGGCGAATGCACCGAAGGGATATCAACCGGGTATGGGAGTTCCTTAAGCGCACATTTCGCGATGTGAACCGTGAAACGGTTGAATACCAACGCCCTCACAGTAAAGAGCGCTTCGCAGAAATCTACGACGACGAAGGAGTGGAGCAGTTGATCTTCGAAATAGGGGGAGAAATTGTCGGCTACGCCCAATGCTCCTATGAGGTGTCAGGCTCAGACAACTGGGTGAATCCGCGTTACTTTGAGTCGCGCAACATGCGGCCTTTGTTTGTTGAAGAACTTGCCACCCATCCGGATTACCAAGGCATAGGGGTGGGTTCCTTCATGCTTGAGCAACTTGAGCACCTTGCGCGAATCCATGGTTGCACTCACTTGGTGCTCGAAGTGGCAGAAAACAACGAGCGGGCACTTGGCTTTTACCGCAAGCGTGGGTTTACCAAACTCGATGCGGCGATTTTCATGGCCAAGCGCATTGAGAGAGAACCAGAACTTTTGCCTCCACGAAAACTCAGAGCGCCTTTTCTCAAAACAAAAGAAGCGAAACCCCAACCGAAAGAGGAAGCAGCCCATCCCCTTGAGCCACAACTTCAATCACATGAAGTCACACCCAGTGGTGAGAGCTAGGCCATGCCCCCATTGACCCCAATCACTTGGCCTGTGATGAAGGACGCCGCATCCGAACAAAGAAAGGTGACAAGGGCAGCCACCTCTTCGGGAGTCCCAATCCGGCGCATGGGAATGGCCTCAAGCACTTTCTCTGGCGGAGTCCCCTTCTCAAATGCGCCTCGCAACATGTCCGTATCAATTGGCCCTGGAGCCACCGCATTCACCGTGATCTGTCGCTTGGCCAGCTCGATGGCCAAAGCCTTCGTGGCCCCAATCAGACCAGCCTTGGCCGCTGCGTAGTTGATCTGCCCCCGATTTCCAATCAACCCAGACACGCTCGTGATGTTCACAATCCTCCCCCACCGGTGCCTGATCATTGGCATGATGAGGGGCTGGGTGACATTGAAAAAACCATGGAGGGTTGTGGCAATCACTGACTCCCATTCCTCCCGCTGCATCGATGGAAAGGGAGCGTCTGCAGTGATGCCAGCATTGTTCACCACCACACCAATAAAGCACCGCTCAGGTTCAAGCGCTTCAATCGCCTTCCGGGTGGCCTCATGGTCCCGCACATCAAATGCGGTCACCCTGGCACGCCCCCCCGCTTCCTCAATGCTTCTCTGCACTTCGATCGCCTTCTCAATTTGAGAGCGGCAATGGACAATCACTGGGAAACCCTCTTTTGCAAGCGACATGGCAACCGCACGGCCAATCCCACGGCTTGAACCTGTCACCAAAGCCCAAGGACGTTCAGGCATCGAAGGCATTCGCTTCACCTCCTTGGCCAAAGGCACAAAAGGAATTTGATTCCTCAGGACACTTCTCTTTGCTGCACCCTTTTTTGAATTTCCGCTAAGCGACCTTCAACTTCGCTTCGAAGGGCTTCCAGGCGCTCTGCTGTCGGCGCTTCGAAGCGCAAAACCAAAACTGGCTGAGTGTTGGAAGCCCTGACCAAGGCCCAAGCACCATCTGGATAGACGATCCGAAGGCCATCAACATCGATGATCTTCCCCCCATCTGCAAGCGAATTGCGATGGCTTTCAAGCATTCGCTTGACCACCTCAAACTTGTGCTCATCAGGGCAAGGCAGACGAATTTCAGGAGTGGCATGGTTTTTTGGCAAATCCCCAAGAAGCGCAGACAATGGCTTTTCAGACGCAAGCAAAATTTCAATGAGCCTCAAGCCAGCATAAATCCCGTCATCAAAGCCATAGTAGCGATCAGCAAAAAAGAAATGCCCACTCATTTCACCAGCGAGCAAGGCTTTGGTTTCCTGCATTTTCTTTTTGATGAGAGAATGTCCGGTTTTCCACAACACAGGCTGCCCGCCCTGCGAAGCGATCGCCTGAAGCACCAGCTCGGAGCACTTGACTTCGGCAATCACGGATGCACCGGGGTGTCGGGCGAGCAAATCGCGAGCAAAAAGCACAAGCAAGCGATCGGCAGGAACAATTTCACCACGCTCGTCAACAATACCCAAACGATCGGCATCGCCATCATACGCAATGCCGAGCCTCAGGCGGTTTTCCTTAACAGCCCTAATGAGCAAATCCAAATTTTCGGGCAAAGAAGGGTCCGGATGGTGTACTGGAAACGATCCGTCAATTTCACAAAGGAGGTCTTGAGGAGTAAGCCCTAGGGCATGGCATGCAGCGATGGCCACTGGTCCCCCTGCGCCATTGCCTGCATCTATCGCAAAACGAAAAGAAGCGGCTTTTTCGCGATTGAGATTGAAGTTGCCACGCAAAAAGCCAATGTAAGCAGGCAAAGGGTTGAGCGTTTTTCGTTGCCCACCTTCCGCATCTACAAAGGCTTCCGCCTCCATTATTTGGGCCAATTGCCGGATCTCTTCTCCACTCAATGTGGAGCGGCCAGACATGATTTTAAACCCATTCTCCTCTGGAGGATTGTGGCTTCCCGTAACAATCACCCCACCGTCAAGCCCAAAATGAAAAACTGAGAAATAGAGAAGGGGCGTTGGCACTGTGCCCAAGTCCACGACCTCCATGCCCCCCCGCAAAAGCCCCTCGCTCAAGGCCTCATGCAAGGGGGGTGAGCTCAATCGCCCGTCTCTGGCCACTGCCACTCGACGGGCCCCCCTTTCTCTCCACCATGTG
>JANWYL010000303.1 GCA_025056955.1 Sandaracinaceae bacterium
GCGATTCCAAAATCCATCAACTTAACTTCGCCGTTTTCAGAAATCATGATATTCGCTGGCTTGATATCTCGGTGGATAATTCCCCTAAAATGTGCATAATCAAGAGCTCGAGCAACTTGAAGTGCAATAATTGCTGCGACGTCCACTGGAAGGCGAGGTGTTCTTTGGAGTAGATCGTAAAGGTCTATTCCATTTACGTATTCCATGATAATGAACATCATTCCATCTTCTTTAATAAAATCATATACATGCAAAATATTTTCATGTTGCAACGAAGCCATAAATTGGGCTTCTCGTTCAAAACGCTTGGCAAAAACCGAATCTGCGGCCACGGAAGGCTTAAGTGCCTTCACAGCGACTATGCGGCCTAGGGGTTCTTGAATCGCTTTATAAACCACTGACATCCCACCCGACCCAATCTCGCCTAGGATTCGACAATTCCCAACTCGTTGCAGCATGGATCACTCGCAGTAAAAATGGATGATAAGGCATGCGGTGAAGGCTTGCACTATTAATCCGGTGAAGATATTTGCGAACGCTTTTTATGCGTCTTTGGAAGATGAGATTTGTCCAAATCATACGCCTGAAAACAGTTGGTCTTTACATTTTTGCCTGCATTTTGCTCTGGCTCCTTTGCCTACCCCAGGATTTGTTGGCTCGACCGGGTCCTGAACTGGCCCTCCTCATGGGGGTTGTTCTGCCGTGGTTTAGCGGACCAATGGGGGCTCGGATTGCAGTGATGTGGCGCACTTCTGGTGCCAGTAAAGGCCAGCTCTGGTTCTGGTTACTTGTTTCAAATCTTTTAGGCGTTGGGGTGGTTTTGGTACTATCGCTTGCGTTTAGCTTGGTTCGGAAGCCATGCGGCATTGCTCAAGGAACTCTTTTTATTCTTTTAGGGCCAACGATTGGTGTTTTTTATACTTCGCTATGGGGAGCTTTCTTTGGGATCACGCTTAGCTCTTTTTTTTCATCCATACTTTCTTTGATCATCCCTTTGATTTCATTTTGTTGGGCCGCTTATTTGTTTTGGAGCACTCCTGCTATTCAATTTTATTCCCATGTTTTCGGTTACTTTCCAGGAACTCTCTATGATACCGATGTTTCAGTAGAGCTTTCTTTTGTTTGGCTACGCTTGATAACTTTGCTTTGGACGATTGGGTTGATCATACTCATCTCAACTTGGGATCATCGATCTTTTTGGAAAGTCGCAATTGTTTTGCTTTTTTGGACAAGTGCCATCACGGGAGAGTGGTACGGCGACGAGCTCGGTTTGTGGAGTTCGGTGAAGGCCATCGAGCAGAATCTGGGACAACGCCTCGAAGGGGAGCGCTGCACAGCAATTCTGCCAAGAGAACTCCCAAAGAAACGCGCAGAACGCTGGCTCGAGGATTGCGATTTTCGAATTGAGCAGATTGAAAAATCAATGCGAGTTTCTTTCTCTGGGCGAATTCAGGCGTTTTTCTTTCGCAACCACCAGGAGAAAAAGCGTTTCATGGGAGCTTCACACACCTATATTGCCAAACCATGGAGGCGCGAGGTTTATCTTCAGCTGAGCTCGTGGCCGCACCCTGTCCTTCGCCATGAAATTGTCCACGTCGTGGCTGGAGCAATTGCCTCTGGTCCTTTTCGAGTGGCCGGTCGATGGGGGGGAATTTGGCCTTCACCTGGCATCATTGAAGGGGTTGCTGTTGCATTGGCTTGGGATTCCATCGATGGAATGACTCCTCACCAATGGGCTCGGGCCCTTCTTGAGATCGGAAGGACTCCAACGATTTCCAAGGTTGAAGGAATTGCTTTTCTTTTGGAGCCACCAAGTCGGGCTTACACTGCAAATGGCTCCTTTGTTCGATGGATCATTGAAAGTCGGGGCATAGAGGCAATTCACAAGCTCTATAGAAGTGGCAGCTATGAGGAGGCACTGGGCATTCCTGTTCAGCAAGCTGAAAAAGAATGGCGTGAGTTTTTGCGCACTGTTCCTTTGCCATCACACGCGATACCAATGGCGCAATTGCGCTTTGAAAAACCTGCCTTGTTTGGACAAGTGTGCCCGCATGCAATTGCTTCGATAGAGGCCGAATTGAGTTCTGCAATCGCTCGGGGAGATGAGGAGAAAGCATTGGACTACTGCAATTTGATCCTCAGCATCGACCCCACTCACCTTAATGCTCGTATCAATCGGATTACTCTTCTCGCACGCCTTGGTCGTTTCACTGAGGCAGAAACAGAGTTGGACACTCTTATCGCCAATGGTGCAGGGTCTGCAGTTTCTCGTTACGCTCGCGAACGCCTCGCGGATATGTACTGGAGGATGGGACAAATTGAGCGAACGCGTTCTTTGCTTGAGATGAACCTAGAATTGCCACAAACCGAGGATGATCGCCGGCAAGTAGAGGTCCGTTTGCATGCATTAGGCCTAGATACCGAAGCCCAAAAGGTATTGCGTGCATTTTTTTCTCCAGACAGCGACGAAACGGTGGACGCTGCTGTTCAAGTGGCGCTTCTTGCTCGGTTGATCCAGTCTCAACGCTCAACCGGGTTGGCTGCTTATCTGATTGCTCGACAGATGTTTCATCGAGAACGTTTTGATGAGACCTTGTACTGGATTGGTGTTGCCAGGGGTTACGGTATGCCACTTCAAAGCATCGAGCGTGAGGCTGAGCGCATGGAAGCCATTTCTCTGTATGCCACTGACCGATTGATTGACGCTGAGAATCTGCTCAAGCGCATGCGAGAAAAGGCACGAGCAGCGAATGAGCTTGGGAGGGGTGTGGAGATCGAAGACTGGCTCGAGCGCGTGCATTGGAAGGTTGAACGCCTCAAGTCGGGGCAAAGAGTTGGCCC
>JANWYL010000304.1 GCA_025056955.1 Sandaracinaceae bacterium
GGGGTGGGCAAAGCTTTTGAGGCATGTGGCTTTGGTGACTGTCAATGGCGAGCCAGCATCAATTAATTCAGGGGGAGAGTTGAATCTGCAGATCACAGCAGGACTTATCACTCAATTGCGGTCGATTCCCTTTGGCACAGCGTTGGAGATCACTCCCAGATATGATTCACGAACAGGGCGGATTGAGGTGAGAATTCGCGCAGAGGTTTCTGAACTAACCCCACCTCTTGTGGGAAACATTCCAGGACGTAGCCGTACGGAGTTGAGCACCTTGGTGAACCTTCAACTTGGGCAATCGATCATGCTGGGAGGGTTGACCAGCAAAAGCGTGCAGCAATCTCAAAGTGGGTGGCCTGGGTTGAGTCAGATTCCGATTGTTGGGGCCCTCTTTGGTACCAACATTCGACGGGAAGATGGGCAAGAAAATTATGTTTTTGTGGTTCCTACTGTCACGCAGGCGGTGAGCCGCTCTCAACAAGATCGCATTCGTGAAGCGCTGCGAATTTACGAGTCTTTCGGCGGTTTTGGGGGGCGCAGTTTGGGTGAGATCGAGCTAATTGAGCCTGCTCCACAGGGGTATCAGTGAGTCGATGTGCTACCATATGCGGGAAGAGCGGATGCGCTTCCCTCACTAAGGGAGGTGGCTGATGAGCATCAGCGTGACCATTGAGTTGCCGGATGGGAACACAGAGACTTTACCTCTCAACGTAGTAGGGCCAATCACAGTTGGGCGTGATCCGAGTTGTCATGTGGTTCTCAACTCGCCAGAGGTGTCACGTCGTCACCTGACAATTGAAGCCTTACCCAATGGCTTGTTTATGGTGACAGACAGTTCAGCGAATGGGACCACGATTGGTACCCAAAAGGTGCGACAGCAGAGCATACAAGTGCCTGCTGGAGTGCCGATGCGGGTGGGCCCCTACCTTGTTCGTCTGATGGGAGGAAGCGGAGTGGTGGTTGGAGGAGGCGGAGTGCCTGCTGCTTCTTCCCATGTGCCTGGAGCTTCTGGCATTTCTCCCATCCCTCAGTCGATGGGTGTTGGCCTAGGTGGAGGCCTTCATGGCGGAATGAGTCCACCTGCCAGTCCAAGTGGTGGGTATGCTGGTCAAGCGAGCGTTGGCGTGGGCTTGCAACAGGCTCCTCCTTTGGCTTCACCATATGTGTCTCACTCTCCCATGGTCGGAGCGAATGCTCAGTCGATGGGAGGAGCAGCCGCACCGATGCCCCATGTTGGAGGCGCCCCTCCTTCCGCGCAACCAAGTCCTGGGGTGGGAATGGGTTCATATCCACCACCTGGCACGCCCACTTCGGCTTTCCAACCTCCCCTTGTTCATCCTGCTGCTCAACCGCAAGCCGTTGGCCCTGGGGTTACTTTACAAGCCCAGAGTCCGCCTCCCTCACTTGCAGGCGTTGGACCGGCGCAAGTACAAGGCCAATCTGTGGCGGTTTCCCCCCGAGTCAATGTGCCTTTTGCTCCACCGGCCCAACCGGGCGCTGGGGCGCCCTCAGTGGCACATCGAACAGAGCCTCCAGCCCATGGATCGAAGCCCGCCTCAAGCGATTCGCCCTACGATGTGTCGGGCACCGCGATGGTGCCAGTGGAAATGCGGAAGCGCATTCATCGGATGTTGCTTGAGAACCTCGATTTGGCTTCTCTTGACCGCAACAAAATGGATGAAAAAGTCATGCGCCCCAAAGTTCGCGCAGCGCTGCGGCGCATTGTGACGGACTTGGCGAACGAGCTGCCAGCAGGTACGGACCACGCTGCGCTCATCGATGAAATCACGGACGAAGCGCTAGGGCTTGGCCCCCTTGAAAGGCTTCTTGCTGACGATCTCGTGAGCGAAATAATGGTTGTTGATCCTTACACAATCTATGTGGAGCGCCGTGGTAAAATCAGCAAAACTGCCCTCCGGTTCACTGATGATGAGGCAGTTCGAGCAGTGATCGAGCGCATCGTAACGCCCCTGGGCCGTCGGATTGACGAGTCAACGCCTCTGGTTGATGCGCGTCTTAAGGATGGGTCCCGGGTGAACGCTGTGATCAAGCCTCTTGCAATTAAGGGCTCGTGCATCACGATCCGCAAATTCTCAAAGACACCTTTGACGCTCCAAGACTTGGTCCGCTTTGGATCGATGACTGAGCAGATGGCGAAGTTTCTAGTGCGTTCCGTCAAGGCCCGCAAAAACATTGTGATCTCAGGCGGTACTGGATCGGGAAAGACCACTCTGCTTAACGTGTTGAGCGCAGCGATTCCAGAAGATGAGCGGATTGTGACGATAGAGGATGCAGCCGAACTTCAGCTCAAGCAGCCCCACGTGGTTTCTTTGGAAACTCGCCCTGCCAATATGGAAGGAAAGGGGGAGTATACAATACGCGATCTCGTCAAAAATGCTTTGCGAATGCGTCCGGACCGCATCATCGTTGGCGAGTGTCGCGGAGGTGAGGCCCTTGACATGCTCCAGGCCATGAACACTGGTCACGAGGGTTCGATGACAACAACCCACGCCAACAGTCCCCGAGAGGCGATTTCGCGTCTTGAAACGCTTGCACTCATGAGCGGCTTGGATTTACCGGCCAGAGCCATCCGTGAACAAATTGCAAATGCAGTTGACCTCATTATTCAGCAAACTCGGCTTTCTGATGGCACTCGAAAAGTGACAAGCATTTCGGAAGTGGTGGGCATCAATGACGATGGCGAAGTTGAGCTCCACGAGATTTTTGCATTTGTGAGAACAGGAACAGGGCCAAAAGGGGAAGTGATTGGCGAGCACCGCGCGACAGGTTACTTGCCATCTTTCATTGACGAGCTGATTGTCAAGGGGCTT
>JANWYL010000305.1 GCA_025056955.1 Sandaracinaceae bacterium
GATATTGAGGCCTACCTCTACGATATCCAAACCCGATTGCTCATCGCAAAACGCACTGCACGCTTTTCTTTTTCAGGGACACCTACCGAAGAAAACATCGAGCAAATCAGTTCCTTCGCCATCGAGCTCTATCGCGAAGGAAAGCAATTCGTTCCACCATCCGAAGAAGCGCCCCCAGTGGCACCAGAGCGAAAAGAAGAACCAGATTGGTGGGTTTGGATGATTCTTGGGGCGGGAGCCCTTGTGGTCGGAGGAGGAATTGGGCTGGGAGTGGCACTTTCAACGCAATCGTCTTCTGTTCCAGATGGCTGGACCCGGATTGAGATCCAGCTTCCTTAGAAATCTTCTGCCAATATGGGCCAGGAATTCCTTGCCCTCTTTCAAAAAAGAATGCAAAAATCCTCATCCCCAACCGATCATCCAAGCCCTTTTTTTCTCACTGGCAAATTTCTCGCTGGTCTTGACAGAAGTTGGGGGACTCTTTGCCCAGTTAGGGGGATGCACCTGCGAAGCCCAGCCAGGACGTCACCCAGCACGCTTTGAAACTCATCACATCGAAGAGTTGAAAGGATCTCCCTCCCCTTTGGCCCAGCCGGATGAAGACCTGAGCATTGAGGGGCTGGACCAAGAACCGGAGCATCCGAAACAAGGGAGCAAAACAAAAGAAACCCCTGACGCCAAAAATGCCCTCCCATCATCCTTTCTCGCAGCAAGGGACTCCGCCTACGAAGGGGAGGGAATAATTCCCGCTCGTCGCTACGTCTACCGAGTGCGCCTCATTTTGCCTGCTTCTTTAGGAGAGGCCAAAGAGCTTGTTCCTTTAAGCACCGAGCTTGTGATCGATGCTTCGGCAGATCGGGCACGCATCCGCCTCGATGGTCCGGGCTGGCCTCTAGAGACCCCTTGCGAGATCCGATTGCGGGCCGATCTACCTGGCCTCCAACTGAAAAGCCCCTCGGGAAAAAGCTTCTTTCCCCCACGAAGCTTTGCTGAATGGTTTGATGGAGCCAAACCCAAAGGCAGCCCGCCCCTGTCGATCCGTCGTGACCCCAATGCCCCACACCAAAGTCAAGGAGATCTGATCTGCGCCTTTCTTGCCGAATGGGCTGGAGAGGATCGGGATGCGGTGGCGCGTCGATGCGGAGGAAAGGTACCTTTTGCCTTCCGACTGGGGCCATGGCGAGGGGAATGTACAGCGGAGCTGCCCCTATTTCTGCCAAAGCAAGAATTGCGGGCAGACTTTGCACCTTCTTTCACTCCACCCCCATCCCCACCTGGAATGACCTTTCTTGAACCATCTGCCTTGGCCAGAATTGGCCACTCAAATCCATCAAATTCAATGGAACTCCAAAACGCAACCGATGTATTGATCGTTCAAAATGAAAGCGACTCGAAGGTAATCCTTGTGGTTGAAGGCACTCCTGTTGCTTGGGTTGCTGCGCACAGCCGCCTCACCTTGAAAGGAATACCCCAAGGCTGGTATCGGGTTGGTCTTCTGCGCCCATTAGGTGATGCGATGGGATTCCCAAGACCTGTGCACATCCCATCGCGCCTCCATGTGCGCAATCACCCTTCTCCTTTGCTTGCCTCGCGCTATCTTTTGCGAGAATCTCCACTTGAGTAATGCATTCGGATTTCGTGCGAAGCGTACCGTTTCGCACAAGGCAGTGTGCTGCAAAGCCCAATCCTAGGTTTTTCGCTTATCCTCAATATCAAAAAGCCTTAAGAGAACCATGGATCAACAAAAGTTGCGCGTGGGAGCACATCAAAGTCGCAGCATGGTGAAAGCAGTGTTGCGTGGGTGCCTTATAAGAAAAAAGCCGCGCACCATCCACAGGTGAGACGCTTTTGATCACCAAGCCAACCACCACGAATCTCTCCACGCTCCATCTGATGCATCTTTCACTGCCAACGAACAGGTGCTTTGAAAATCACCCACGCTGACACCAGCGAAGCGAATGAGCAAACAAATGGGTAATGCAAAGGAGGGCTCATTTTTGCAGGCATTTAAATGGTCCTGAGCATCTTTTGGTTTAGAGGCTTTGAGCTTTCTACACGTTTCGTATTTTGCTAGCTCATCGTTCCATCTCCCCTCAAAACATGCTCCTGCGCACCACACCACCCTACCCTTCACAAAGCCCCAAGAGATACACCCATCAAAACCCAAAAGAAAGCAAGAGTTGTGGAATGAGCAATCAAGGACCCCCCCCTTTTCCGGCCATGGCTCGTGCGTTTTAGTGTTTCATTTATGCTCCTCGTCAATTTCAGAGATGACCAGCATGGCATCGGGGCGAACCCATCCATAGCGAATGCGAACCCGATCCCCATCGCGAAACTCAAAGGCACGAACCCCCACTCCAAGCAGGACCTGCTCTTTTGGAGGAAGGCGTCGGCCATCGACCCAACACTCAGCTGAGGTGAGTTCAACCATCACCCAACCGTGGCCTCCAGGTGGTTCAGATGGATTTGGCATGAGCTTTCCAAAAGCACCAATGGGTCGTTGAGGTGAGGTTGGCTGTCTGGCTTTGGTTTCACCATGGGCAAACCCTTCTGCCCCCATTGGATAGGGTGGCCCAACCTCTGAAGGAGGCTGTGCTGAGACTTCTTTGATGGATGGTTTGGGATGAGCCGAAGGTGCTTCAGCAGCAGAGTTCGACTTTTCACTTTTAAAAGCAAACCACAAAACACCAACCACCAATACCACCCCCCCAACAACCAAAAAGATCGGTGAAGCGAAAGGAGATCCCCCTCTAGAGGCGGCCTCATCTTGGGAGCTACCAGAAGAAAGTGGCTGCTTGGTTTGAACTGAGTCAACTT
>JANWYL010000306.1:0-2495 GCA_025056955.1 Sandaracinaceae bacterium
TGAAGTCCTCTCTGTGGGCGTGCGTCTTCTCAATAATCAAATGATGGGAATGCTCATCGGAGGGATTGTGTGGGGAGTTTTGGGAGACAAGCGGGGGCGTTTGAGCGTGCTCTTTGGCTCAATTCTCATGTATTCGCTGGCCAACTTGGCCAACGGATTTGTGCAAGATGTGGAAACTTATGCCTGGCTGCGCTTGATCGCGGGGATTGGCTTGGCTGGAGAACTCGGTGCGGGAGTGACTTTGGTCGCAGAAATGCTGCCACCTCAAACGAGGGGAATTGGCACAACCATCATCGCCGGCGTGGGCATCCTGGGTGCCGTTTTGGCGGTCATCGTTTCGTGGGTGCTCTCTTGGCGACACGCCTATTGGCTTGGTGGCGTCATGGGTCTCATGCTCCTTGTGCTTCGCGTGGGCGTGCTCGAATCCGGGCTTTTTCAAAAAATCCGCGAACTCCCAGTGTCAAAAGGAAATTTCTTTGCCCTTTTTTCAGAAAGAAGGCGTGCCATCCGCTACCTGGCTGTCATTCTCATTGGAGTCCCGATTTGGTTTACGATTGGGATTTTGATCACCCTCGTTGAGGAGATTGCAGGCCAAGGTCTTGGCATGCATCCACCTCCTCGCGCCCCAACAGCTGTTTTGCTGGTTTATATCGGGCTTGCAATTGGTGATTTCTCGAGCGGTTGGCTGAGCCAGCTCTGGCAAAGCCGAAAGCGTGTGCTCTTTGCCTTTCTTGTACTCGATGCGCTGGCCATCGCCCTTTACTACAGCGTGGCCACCACTTCTCTTTTCGTTTTTTATGGGATCATTCTTTTACTCGGCATTGCCAATGGGTATTGGGCCGTCTTTGTGACAGTGGCGGCTGAGCAGTTTGGCACAAACCTCCGTGCCACCGCAGCCACAACAGCCCCCAATTTCGTGCGTGGCGCAGTCGTCCCAATGAATTTGGCATTGCTGGCCCTCCGTCCACAGATTGGCCTGGTTGGGGCATCAGCAGCCGTTGGGGCCAGTGTGTGGTTACTCGCTTTTGCTGCCGTTTTTGCAATGGAAGAAACCTTCAACAAGCCTTTGGACTTTCTCGAAGAAGAGCATCATTCCGCCGCTCCCACACGCAAAAAAATCGAGGCATAGCGGATTGCGCTTTTCTTTGTCGTGGCACTTCCTATAGGATAGGATGGCCATGTCGAGCCCGAGGCCTACTGCCCATCTCGACAAAGAAGACCCCCCTCTGCGTCATTCAGGGATCATTGAACCGCCAGGTCTCAGCGATAGGCTCGAAGAAGGGAGTGACTTGTCTCTTGTTCTGTCCGATGGGCAAAATCTCTGCACCCTTTTCGAAAGTGCGCCCATCGCCATAGTTCTCCAAGACAGCGATGGCAGAATTATTTGCTCAAACCATGCTTTCAGTGAGCTTGTTGGGGTCGAAAGGGCCGAACTCAAAGGGCAGTCCCTTGCTCCGCTTTTGGTCACAGAAGATCTTCCTCAATGGGAATCCCACCTTCACAAAATCAATGAAGGAATCAACAGGTGGTCTGACTTCAAAACCCAGCTTCGCCTCTTTCGCACGGACGGCCGGCTGCGTTACTGCAGTGTTGCAAGCAAGGTGCTAAGTGATGCCCAGGGAAAAAAGTACCTTCTCTCCCTCCTCCTTGACGAAACCGAGCGTCGAGAAATCGAAAGACGGCTGCGGCACGAAACTTATCACGATCGAATGACTGGTCTCCCCAACCGCACCCTTTTTCTTGATCGACTTGGCCAAGCCCTCTTGCAAGACGTGAGCGGCGCTGTCCTCGTGATTGGGTTGGACCGCATGCGCTCGATCAACGATGCATTTGGGCATGCCGTCGGTGATCGCGTCATCGTTGAGGTGGCACGCCGCCTGAAGGCGACGGTGCAACGCACAGATACAGTGGCTCGAATCGGTGGCGATGAGTTCGCTGTTCTCCTCATTGGCACCAATCGAGAAGCTGCCTTCGAAGCCATCCACGCAGCGGCTCGTCCAGTTCTTTATCCCGATGGCAGGGAGCTGGTCGTAACAGCTTCGATGGGCATTCGCGAATTGCGCGGTCTTGAGGCGCCAGAGCTCGTTCTCGGAGACGCCATACTGGCGCTTCAGAGAGCAAAAGAACTTGGCCGCAATCGCACGGTATTTTATGAACCTTTTTTGCGGGGCCGTGCCTCACGAACCGCAGAAATCGCGCGAAACTTGCGAGAAGCGATTGGGCGACGCGAGTTCGACATTGAATACCAACCCATCCATGCATCCTCTGATGGGCGTTTGGTGGGTTTTGAGGCGCTTGCGCGATGGAAACGCAGCGCGCTTGGCGTGATCTCTCCTGGCGAGTTTGTGCCCGTGGCGGAGGAGCGGGGGCTTATTCAGCTGATTGGAGCATATGTGCTGGGAGAAAGCCTCGCCCAGCTTGAACGCTGGCGCCGCATTCACCCCTTGGCTTCTGGACTGAGCGTCAGCGTGAATTTGTCACCAGTGCAGGTTCGC
>JANWYL010000306.1:2505-2778 GCA_025056955.1 Sandaracinaceae bacterium
GGGCACATGGAACTTTTGCGCGACATCATTTTGGACTCAGGTGTCCCCCCCTCTTTGGTCAAGTTTGAAATCACAGAAAGCGTTTTTGTCGATCTCACAAAAGAAGCCGCAGCAAGCCTACAGCGGCTTCGCGAAGTCGGCGCCCAACTGGTCCTCGATGATTTTGGAACTGGCTACTCCTCCCTCAACCACCTCCACTCTTTGCCTTTCGATGGGCTCAAGGTAGATCCCTCCTTTATTGCGCGTGCCATGGAATCGACGCGAAACCGCAAC
>JANWYL010000307.1 GCA_025056955.1 Sandaracinaceae bacterium
TTGAAGGGCCTCTTCGAGAGCGGCTTTTTCCTCAACACTTGACACCCGTTTTGCAGTGGATGGTAGGTGATGGTTGTGAGCGCGCTCGGGTAGGGGTGCAACGCCATGGTCTGAGGTGATCACCAGAGCATAATGGGTGCGCGAAGAGAGCCAACGGAGAAAATCACCTGCCATGCGATCGACTCGAATCAGGTGATCTCTCACTTCCCATGATTCGGGGCCAAACGCATGACCGATGTAGTCGGTGCTTGCGATCGATATGGTGAGCAAGTCAGGAATTTCGTCTTCACCTAAGCTCTCTTCGATGACACCACGTCGGGCAAGTTCAAAAAGGAGTTGAGTGGCTTGCGGCATGCAGAGAAATGCTTCAACATCGCCGGGATTGGTGAGTTCATGAGGAAAGGTGGAATCGAATCCACAGCCACCTTCACCTTTTGCATCATCTGGACCGAGATCTGAGTGGTTGCGGAGGGGAAACCATGGGTGTGCATAGTTGCGCCAGTCGTTGTGTGCCTGAAAGTCATCTAACCATTTTGGTAGCTGAAGGTGCAAGGCAGTTGTCGAGGTGAAGCGAGCAAGTTTGGTGTCAAACCAAAGGCTCAGGGCAGGGTGCCTTCCCCCAAGGGGCAAAACACTGCGGTCTTTCATGCCGATCGCAACAATGCGCGCTCGGCCATGACCATGCTCAACAAGGCGATCAGCCAGGGTGATGGCACGAAGGGGCGCAAGCGATGCGAAACGGTCTTGACGACCAATCACTGGGTGCACGCCATCGTCGTAGATCGAAACGATTTTGCGGCGCAGGCGATCCCAAATATAGTTTGTGGAGATGCCGTGAATGCTTGGGGGCAGGCCTGTGGCGAGCGAGGCATGGCCAGGAGCCGTGAGGGTGACAGCGTATTCATAGCGCATGCGTTCGACGAAGACGCCTTCTTTTGCTGCCGTGGGTATGGCGCCAGCTGGATCGAGTGCATTTTCGTGGAGCAAAAGGGCCCAACTGGCCAGTTGATCGTATATGAGAAGCACGGTGAGGGGGTATGGTGGAGAGGGCCGATGGGGGGGCGGGAGATTTTGGGTTGATGAGGCACCGCAAGCGCTCAAGAAAAAGTGAAGGAGCCAAGCAAAGAGGGGGAGTGAGAAGCGGGAGCGCATGGGTGGACTGCTTCGTCTTTTAGCCAAAAACGGCGATGGGGGACTGCCCGAAGCGCGATTTTTGGATGAAAGGCAGTGGTCGAATGAGAGGGACAGCAAATCGCAATACGTCCTCGACGAGAGAGCAAAGCCAGGTAAAACGAAAGGCGATGTCCTGGAAAGAACTCGTTGAGCATCTCAAAGAAATCGAAGTGCTTGAAAGCATCGCAGCCACCTTGGGGTGGGACGAGCAGACGTATATGCCCAAAAAGGCCGTGACACTGAGGGGAAGCCAGATGGGCCTTTTGGCTAAGCTCATCCACGAGAGGCGCACAGACCCTCGCATCGAAAGCTGGCTCGAGGGGCTCGATACCAGTGATCCAGTGCAAGCAGCCTGTGCCCGCAACCTTGGGCGTTTGTACAGAAGAGAGAAACGAGTCCCTCCCACAATTGTGGAGGCCTTGGCCAAGGCGCGAAGTGAAGGATTTCGGGCGTGGCTTGAAGCCAAGGCGCGCAGTGATTGGGGGCTCTTTCTGCCTGCTCTCGATAGGTTGATCAGGCTGGTTCGTGAACGTGCGCAAGCCATCGATCCAACGCGTCATCCATATGAGGTATTGCTCGAGGATTACGAGCCCGGGATCACCTTAGATTGGCTCACGCAGGTGTTTACCCGATTGAAAGGTGAACTCATGCCGCTGATCGATGAGATCACAAAAAAGCCGCCTTTCGAAGCCATCGACGACCCGGTGCCTTTGCCTCTTCAATGGCAGCTTTCACACAGGGTGGCTCAGGCCTTGGGCTTTGATTTTGATGGGGGTCGTTTGGATCACTCTGAACACCCTTTCTCCACAGGACAAGGGTACGGAGACGTCCGGATGACCACGCATTTGAAGGAGCGTGATGTCCTCGGAGGGCTTGGAAGCACCATCCACGAGACAGGGCATGCGCTTTACGAGCAAGGGTTGCCTCATGAGCTTTCTGGCACGACAGTGCGGGAGGGTGCAAGCTTTGGCCTACACGAGTCACAGTCCCGCTTCTGGGAGAATATCATCGCTCGGTCAAAGCCCTTCGCCATTTTTCTTTCGAGAACGATGAGTGAACTTTGGAAGGCCGACTGCCCAGCACGATTGAGAGATCCCGAGGCGATCCATCGTGCCCAGAACCGGGTTGAGCGCACTTTGATTCGCACTCAGGCCGATGAGCTCACCTATAACATCCACATCATTATCCGCTTTGAAATCGAGAAAGCGCTTTTCGAAGATGCCCTCGAAGCCGCTGAAATTCCAAGGGTGTGGAATGAAAAGTATCAGGCTTACCTTGGGGTGGTTCCCCCAACGGTGAGCCAGGGGCCGCTTCAAGATGTGCATTGGTCGGAAGGGTTGTTTGGGTACTTTCCGAGCTACACCTTGGGGAATATCTACGCTGCAAGCTTGGCAAAACAGATGGAAGTCGATATCCCATCGATGTGGGTCGACGTGGAGAATGGTGATTTTTCGAAGATTCTTGCTTGGTTACGCGAGCGCATTCACCAAAAGGGGCACATTGAAGAAACCCCATCGATCATCAAGCAAGCAGTGGGTGAGCGGG
>JANWYL010000308.1 GCA_025056955.1 Sandaracinaceae bacterium
GCATCAGACTCATCACCTGTTCGATCGGTTGCCCAAACAACATCAAAGCTCCCATGGGTGAACGCCCGGTGTCTCCTTCGCAGTCTCGTAAAGTGAGCGATCCAGCGAAAGGTGAGGCCATTGGTTGAATACCCCGACCACCACAGGGGTTCTCGGTTGGCAGGATCATTTCCACCCCCAAACTCTTGCTCTGTTCCGTAGTAGATGCATGGGATACCATCTTGGGTGAGGAGATAGGCAAGCGCTGCCCGCAAGGCATGTGGCCCCCCCTCGTCTGGCCGCTCAAAAAGGAAGCGAGGAACGTCATGGTTATCGATGAAGTTCACAAGCACATCACGGGGTTTTTCACCAATTCCCCCCTCTTGGGGCTCTTGGCCATAGTTGCGATCACGCTGCTCGAGCAAGCGGGTGATCTGGGTTGTCGGCCTCTCGTGCATGAACACATCGTTAAACACCCAGTACTTGTGCGAAAAGTAAAACACCGAATCCAGCATCCCAGGTTGGGTGAAACTGCCGATCAGTTGGTCATCACCATCGAAAGCCTCCCCAAACATGAAGAAATTGTGTTTTCCAGCCTGCGCGAGGTTTCGGCGAATTCTCGGCGCGAAATCGCGCCAAAAATCATGCTCCACATGTTTGAGGGTGTCGATTCGGAAGCCATCGAAATCCACAGCGAGCACCCAATTGGTGTACACCCGCACGAGCTCGTCGCGAACCCTCTGATCCTCTGTGCGAAGATCCTTGAGGCCACCCGGAAAATCACCATAGATCACCTGCTCCCGCACATTCCAATCTGTTACGCGACCCCTTCGGTGATAAACGCTTGGATCTTGAAAAAGGGGAGGATTTGGAGGGATTCGAAAAATCTCAGGCATATTGAAAAAGCGGATGGGGGCAGGGCCTGACTCCCCAAGGGAGGTGAAGCCTTGGATACCCCTGGGATCGTAATCTGGGTCGTATTCTGTCACCCGGCTCAAGGGGCTCCGCGTACCGCTTCCAATCAGATTCTCATCGGGTTGGCCGTTGTTGTTGATGTCGTAATAAAACACCTGCCCAAGGTGATTGGTCACGATGTCCAAAATCACGAGCATTCCCCGCCGGTGGGCTTCTCGCACCATTGCCCTAAGGGTTGCGAGATCACCAAAGTGTGGGTTCAGCCGCTCGAGATCAACGGCCCAGTATCCGTGGTACGCATCGAATCCTGCATCGTGATCGACGTTAAGGACAATGGGGCTAATCCAGATCGCTGTCACTCCCAAAGCCTCGAGGTAGTCCATCCGGTCGATAATCCCCTGCCAATCTCCCCCTTGATAGCGGCCTAGCGCTGAAGGCACGACACCAAAGTCAGTCGAGGCATCACCGTTGGCGAAGCGATCGGTCAGAAGCTGATAGATGATTTGGGTACGCCAATCCGTCACGTGGGTTTGGATTCTTACCTTGTCCAAACCATCAAGCCCCTCGTGAACGCAGCTCATGGAAAGCGTCAAGGCGCCCAAAAAAGCCGCGCAAAAAAGCCTCCAAGGGTCCAAGCCATTGCCTCGCATCGCTTCCATCTTCCTCCTTGTGCTTCAAGGATTCAAGGCGCGTAAGAAGTCGAGCTGAACCACCACTCGACGCTGATTCCAAGGAAATGCTCAAGGCTTCGAGCAGCGCGGACATCCAAAGGATTCATGAGCCGCCTGGCCCCATCATCCAGAAAGCTCATCACATAGTGAAGCCTCAAGTGGGGTCGGGTGTAAGTGCCTCTCCCCCAAGGCGAAAGGAAAGGCACAAACGCGAGCTTGAAAATGTGGCCACCCTCTGGCGAGCCACTGATCTCATCGAGCGCCAAGGAGGCCACGCCTTGATACGAAAGGTCAAGCTGAACACCTGCCACCTCGCCAAACCAGAAGTGTGGCCTGAGAGAAAGCACACCTTCGTTGCGGCTTACCCGGTTCCAAAGGGCTGGATCTGCCTCATGCTGGATTTGGAAATAGCCCCCAACTTGCACCCCAATGCCAATGTCCTTGTTTTCGTTCCACTCCCAGTTGGCTGAAAGCGCAATCCGAATGTGCTCCGCCCGCCCCGTGGTCACAACACTTCCTGAGCGAAAGGGGACGCTCATGGGGTCATAGACCCCAAGGCCTCGGGCGTATCGAAAGAAGAGATTGGCGAAGGTTCGGCTCTCGCTGTGATAGGCCCCAAACTGAAGGCCAAGCACAAAGCCAGAGTCTTCTGGAAGGCGCTCGACTGAGCCATCTTGGCGCCGGCGCTCGCCCGCTCCGAGAAAATGCTGCTCGCCGTAAAGAACGCCTTTCACTCCAGTCCGCTCAAAGCGCCCAAAAAACCAGTAAGTGAGCCGGCCAGAAAGGACTGTTCTTGGGCGATCGAGAAAGGGAACCTCTTCAGGCACAAAGCCAACCCGCGCTGGAGCCCTTATCACTTGTCGCTGGAAGGGGTCATTTGGCTGGTGCAGCCCAACCTGTGCCGACACTTCAGCTTTATCTTCGATCGCATAGCGCATGCCCCCACCAACCATGTTGAGATTGTCCATGGGCCAGAAGTTCAAAAGGTACACGTCGTCGCCTCGGACCATTCGCGAGCCTGCCCACGCCCCAAGTCCGCGAACGAGAATTGAATTCGCCTCAGCAAAGAGGTTGCGAATGGCAATGCGCTCTGAAAAATCACCGTCAAAATGAAAAAG
>JANWYL010000309.1 GCA_025056955.1 Sandaracinaceae bacterium
CCCAGGTCAAAAAGCGCACGGCTGTGCTTGGGTTTTTCCGCAAGCAATGCCTCAAGGAGGGCCTTGGCCTCTTGGGCACGTCCTTGGCCAATCAGGGCCTCTGCCCGCTCAAGTCGGGCATCGAAGCTCCCTTCTTTGAGCCTTTTCACATGCTCTTTGCCCTGCTTTGAGGCAGGGGCTCCACTCCCTCCCCCGCATGCAACTGTCATCCAAACGAGGGCCAAGGCCATCCTGATCGCTTTGATTGAAGCCATCTTTTTGCCTCCTTGCATCTTGGTCTGGCCTGTCCAAAGGTAAACACATGTCAGCCGAGCCGAAGGAAGAACGCGAGGGGCCAGGGCTTCCCGAAATTGATTTGCGCGAGTGGGGTGGCCGAAAAGAGGGAGAACGGCAAAGCCTCGACCGGCGCCTCTTTTTTCAACTCCTCGCTTTTGATGTGCATGACGATGTGACGCAAGCGATTTCTGCACTGTCCAACGCCATTTCTCAAGCACATATCCCCGCTTTGCTCCTCCGTGAACTCAACGCGCCCCGCACAATTGCAATCCTCAGCTGGTCAGAAGAGCCCCTTCACTTCATCGAGCGCATTCTTCCTCTCTTTGAAGATCGCGAGCGCTTTGCACAACGCCGAGAGTACACCATGCTCGGCCGCACCTACTCCCTTGGCCATGAGCCAGAGCTCGAACACGCCCTCTTGCACCGGCCTGTGGAGTACTGCCTCCGTGAGGGCTGGGACTGGCATGTGTGGTACCCCCTCCGCCGAAGTGGGGCCTTCGAAAGGCTCAGCAAACACGAGCAAGCCATCCTTCTCAAAGAACACGCAGCAATCGGCATGGCCTATGGCCGAGCCGAATATGCCCACGACATCCGCTTGGCTTGCCATGGCCTTGATGTAAATGACAACGAATTCGTGATTGGCCTTGTGGGCAAAGAACTTTATCCGCTCAGCCACTTGGTGCAAACCATGCGCCACACCAGGCACACATCGGAGTTTATCTCCCGCATGGGCCCATTTTTTGTGGGCCGCGTGCTCTTTCGCTGCCCTGGCCAGAGGAGGTGAAAGATGAGTGAAAAAACCGTTTTTGCCCGAATTCTCGATGGAGAGCTCCCCTGCCACAAGGTTTACGAAGACGACCACGTGCTTGCTTTTCTTGACATCTACCCTCTTTCCAAAGGCCATACCT
This sequence comes from Sandaracinaceae bacterium, assembly GCA_025056955.1. Taxonomy (GTDB): domain Bacteria; phylum Myxococcota_A; class Polyangia; order Polyangiales; family Sandaracinaceae; genus JANWYL01. The sequence goes on from JANWYL010000309.1 coordinate 1,185, forward strand.
TGGTGATCCCCAAAGAGCGCAAGGCCTTCCTTCATGAGCTTTCAGATGAACAAGCGGCTGCCCTTGGCCGTGCCCTTCCTCGAATTGCCCGCGCTGTGCTCAAGGCCACGGGAGCCAGCGCATACAACGTGCTCCAAAACAACGGTGCTTTGGCACATCAATCGGTCTTCCACGTGCATTTTCACATCATTCCCCGCATCGGCTCTTCTGGTCTTGGGATTCGCTGGACACCAAGCCCGCTCGACAGCGCTGAAGGTGAAGCGCTTGCAAAAGCGATTCGAGAGTGCATCGAATAGCCCACATGCCCAGCGAGGGCTTCCATGGGAGGTTCCCAGTCCAAGCTCACCTACCTCGAAGCAGGTGTCGATCTCGAGGCCAAAGATGCCTTGGTCGAGCGCATCGCTGCGCTCGCAAAGCGTACCCACAAAAGAGGGCTCCTTTCAGGCATTGGAGGCTTTGCGGGTCTTTTTGCCCTTCCCTTGCACTACCGGGAGCCAGTGCTTGTGGCTGGAGCAGATGGAGTTGGAACCAAGCTCAAAATCGCATTTGCAATGGGCATCCATGGCACCGTTGGCATTGACCTCGTGGCGATGAATGCAAACGACATTGCCACAACCGGCGCAGAACCTCTCTTTTTTTTGGACTATTTCGCTTGTGGAAAACTCAAGGAAGAGATTGCGGAAGCAGTGATCTCCGGAATTGTTCGAGGCTGTGAAGAAGCAGGGTGCGTGCTGCTTGGCGGCGAAACAGCCGAAATGCCTGGGATGTACGAAGAGAACGAGTACGATCTTGCTGGCTTTGCCCTTGGCGTGGTTGAGCGTTCTGCCATCATCGACGGAAAGCGCGTTGGAGTTGGAGACTGTTTGATTGGGCTTGCTTCGAACGGTCTCCACTCGAATGGCTACTCCCTCGTCCGCAAGCTCATCGAAACCCGTGCCCTTTCTCTTGACTCCACTCCCCCTCCTCTTGACGAAGCCTTGGGCCTTGTGCTTTTGCGGCCCACTCGGATCTACGTCCGAGCCATCCGGGAGTTGATCCAAAAAAGCATTGAAGTGCGTGCAATTGCCCACATCACAGGTGGCGGCATTCCCGGAAATCTGCCACGCGTATTGCCCAAAGGCATCGCAGCCAAAGTGCGCTTGGACGCGTGGCCCCGCCCTCCTGTCTTCGAGTGGCTCGAACGAGAAGGCATTGACCCAACCGAAATGCGCCGCACCTTTAATTTGGGGATCGGCCTCATCTTGGTTGTGCCGGAGGAACAAAAGCACGCTGCAATTTCGGCGCTGATTGCGCTAGGTGAATCAGCTTACCTCATTGGCCACACCGAAGCATGCTCATTGGACTGCCCTGACGAAGAGCGTGTTCGGTTCATCTGAAGGCATGCGCAGTCACTACGAGGTCATCGTCATTGGCGCTGAACTCCCTGCCCTTTTTGCCGGAGCCCTTCTTGCGAAGCGTGGCTACCGCGTTCTTGTGATTCAACACGATACGCTCGAAG
>JANWYL010000030.1:0-10077 GCA_025056955.1 Sandaracinaceae bacterium
AATTGCGGCAATTGCTCTTTTCGTGGTGGATCAAGTGGCCTCAAGGAGAGGCTTTTCGCTCCCTCCAAAAAGCATCGTTTTTGCTTTCGGGATCGGGATCACGTGGACGGTCATCCAGTCGATCCCTCTTCCATGCTCGGTGGTGCGTCAATTCGCTCCTCAAACGGCGATCCATGCAGAGCGGAGCGCTGAGGCGATCGGAGCGGAAGCCCAATGTGCGATATCCCAAGACCCGGGAAGGACTCGGGAGGAGATCATTAAGGGGCTAGCCCTTTTTTGCTTTTTCGTGATGGCCTCGTTGCTTGGAGGATTTACCGATGACGATGGCTACGAAATCGTCGGAGGGGCCTGTTTTGCGCTTGCGCTTTCTGCGATTGGGCACGCCCTGCTCGATGCCCAAGCGGTTTGGGGGATTTATTTTCCTCGTTCTGGGCAAGCCACATGGGGCCCCTTTGTCAATCCAAACCACTTGGGAGGCCTTATGGCCCTTGGCGCTCCTACCGCTTTCGGCTTGGCCTTGCGGCGTTTCAGAAGCGAGCAGAGGGCCTTTTGGGCTGTGGCGGGAGCAACGATGCTTGCCGTGCTTGCATTTTCCAGATCCCGCGGCGCGATTGCCGCTGGGCTTTCGGGCCTCGCTTTGCTGGGCTGGACGGCCGCACGGCTTCGCAACCCTGCTCACAAAAGAGAGCAGCCTCGCTTTTTTGAGAACCCGCTTGTGTTGACAATGGTGTTTGTTTCTGGGGGGGCGGTGGTTATGGGAGTCACAGCTGGCTTGGATGAGATTTCTCGCGAATTCGAAAGTGCTGACCTAAAAAAAATTGAGCTCATTATCGATGCGCTCAAGGAAGCATGGAATGCTCCTTGGACAGGGCTCGGGCGAGGAGCGTTTGGGGTGGCTTATTTGGAACATGTTCAAGAAGGGGTCGTGCGCTTTGAGTACGCAGAAAATTTTGTGGCCCAATGGTTAAGCGAATGGGGATTGCCGGTGGGAGGAATCGTGATCGTGCTCCTAGGTCGCGGCCTCATCGAGTCCATAAAAGGCGTGCGGCGAATGGCATCGGCGGGGGCGGCAGCAGGTCTTCTCGCCTACATCGTCCAAAACCTCGTCGATTTCGGGATGGAAAGCCTTGGGAGTGCTTCGGTAGCAGCCGCTCTCCTCGGATCGCTGAGCACGCGATCCAGGCGTCGTCAGGAGCAGACGATTTCGCCTCGCCTTGGCCGATGGCCATCTGCGCTCTCTCTGATCACCCTTATTGCAGTAACGGCTTTGGGGGCATCGGTGGTCAAGGCGCGGGTTGAAAACTTGGAGGATCGGCTCATGGCAGAGATTCAAGGGGGACGCCGCTGGGTGTGGGAAGAGGTGCTTCGGGAAGGGGTTCTCGCCCATCCTCGCCAACCTTCATTGTTTCTGTGGGGAGCGGTGGGGCGAGCCAGAGAGGGGGACCTTTCTGTCTTTCGATTGCTCAATCGAGCGATGGAGTTGGCCCCAAGCTGGGCTGGTCCTCACCTTCTGGCCTCTCAGATTCTCGAAAATTTGGGGAAAAGCGACCAAGCGATACTTGAGATGAGAGAAGCGCTCGAACGCTCCCCCTTCGTGGCGGGTCAAGCCTGCCGCCTTCTGGCATTGCATCCTTCAGCCGAAAACCTCATGCGGATGGCCCCTCGGAATAAAAACCGAAAAGAGCTCATCGTTGCGCTGATCACTTGCTTGCCCCTCGACTTTCCAGGTGCCGAAGAGAGCGACCGCAAGCTCATTGAACAAAATCCCGGATTGGTTGAGCCTTATCTGCGCTTGGCGGAGCGGGCGCTGCGTCGAAAAGAAGTCCGAAAAGCGTTCGAGATCCTTCCAAAGGCCAAGCCAGATGAAGATCCTCGGATCACTTTGCTTCGTGCCCGAGCTGCGTTTGCTGACGGAAACCTTGCCTTGGCCACATCGGAGGTCAAAAAAGCGGAAGAAAGGCTTGAAGATCCGTGGCCTGCCGTTGAATTGAGGGCACGGATTGCAGCGGCTTCGGGAAATTGGGAGGCAATGCGCGATGCAGTGAGCGATCTCCGTGGGCTTGCTGGTTCAAGGGTCGATCGCTTGGCAGAAGCAGACGTTTTGCTTGGACAAATGGAAGCGCAAGGAGGAAATTACGGAAGGGCGCTTGCTGCTTTCGAAAGCGCTTGGCGCTCTTTTGAGCGGATTGATGCTTTGGTCGAGGTTGCGCGCTTGGCCGAGCGTTTTGGAGACAAGGAGAGGCTTAAAGCAGCTGAGGGTACCCTATGTGCCAGGGGAATCCAGGAATACTGCGAAAAGCAAGAATAGGTTTGCTCGACGAATTCCAACTCAGGGGCATAAGGAGCCTTTATTGATTCGAGCAAACGCTTGGGACATGAGTTGCAACGAATTGCTGAGGAAAATGGGCTTGTTTGTGACTCGAAGGGACGCGCGGAGGTCACTGCGATGAGGGCATCGATTGGTGCTTTGATCGTTGCGTTGGTGGTAACAGTTGGCCTCACTCCTCTCGTCCGGTGGGCTGCACGTCAGCTTGGAGCGATTGATGTACCCGGTGGCCGCCGTGTTCATGAGCGCGAGATCCCGCGGATGGGTGGCATTGCCGTGGTTTTTGGCTTTTTTGCACCTCTTATTCTTTTGGCTTTCACCGAGAGCAGTATCGCCGCAACTTTTTATGCGAGCCCTTTGCGTGTCGTGGGGTTGGGAGTTGGGGGAATCCTCATGGCCTTGCTTGGTGCTTGGGATGATATCCGGAGTGTTGGGGCCAAAAAGAAACTCTTTGTGCAGTTTGTCGCTGCCGTGATCGCATGGCTCTGCGGATTTCGAATGGAGCACCTGACATTGCCCTTTGTTGGCCTTGTGGACTTGGGCATTTTTGGTTTTTTCTTCACGTTGATATGGATTGTTGGCGTGATTAACGCCATAAACCTCATCGATGGCCTCGATGGGCTTGCGGCAGGCATTTCTTTCTTTGTGTGCCTTACAAACTTTATTGTGGCCACGATCAACAATAACCCCCTCGTGATGCTCCTTTCGGCAGGGATGGGGGGGGCGCTTTTGGGTTTTCTTCTGTACAATTTTAATCCCGCAACGATTTTTCTTGGCGATTCAGGAAGCATGTTTATCGGTTTTGTGCTCGCCACCACCTCAATGATGGGGGCTTCAATCCAGGGGTCGACGACGGTGGCGATTCTCGTCCCCCTGATCTCGCTGGGGATTCCAATCATCGACACCCTGTTTGCAATGGTGCGTCGGATTGTCGAAAGAAGGTCAATCTTTTCGGCCGATCGCGGCCATATCCACCACCGCCTGCTCGACCTTGGGTTTACGCATCGCCGTGCTGTGCTCGTGTTGTATGCCCTTTCGATCTTTTTCACTGGAGCTGCAATCGTCGTGGCCCTTGGCAGAAATTGGCAGGTGGGAGCAGCGCTGACAGTGCTTACGGCTTTGATGATTGGAATTGTGCGCTTTGTCGGATACTTCGAGTACCTCCAACTCCGGAGAAGGCAAAAGCAGCACATTCATTCGAGGGCAACTGAAAGGCTAAGGGTCGCAGTTCCCGAGCTCATCCGAAAAATGGAAGAGGCTGAACCAGAGGAACTGCCTGAGATTTTTCAAGCCTTTGCAAAAAATGCAGAGCTGCTTTCAATGTCAATTGTTCCAAGTGGCGAAAGCGATGTTCTCTGCATCGAGCCTTTTGAGTGGAATGCCAGCGAAAAATACCCAATCGGAGCCCGCGAAAAGGTGAAGGCTTCTTTCCCTATTCCTTCTGCCCGAGCAAAGCTTAAGTGCAGTTGGCTAAGCGACGATGGAGAAGTTTCACCTCAAGCAGACATTCTCCTTCAGCTTGTGGCCGACGCGATTGATCGCTTTGCTGCTGCACGGCTTCTCCCACGCCAAAGCCGCTCACCCGCCCCCCTTGGGTCAAAACCCCTCGTCGCACAGGCCTCGCTTTCTGACCGATAGGTGACCGTCCCCAGAGGGATTCGAACCCTCGTTGCCACCGTGAAAGGGTGGAGTCCTAGGCCTCTAGACGATGGGGACCTTGAGCCGTGAGGGAATCGAACCCTCGACCGACGGGTTAAAAGCCCGCTGCTCTACCAACTGAGCTAACGGCTCGACCTGCACTTGGGAGCTTTGTCAATTCATGCGCAAGCGGTGCTTATGTTTCACAAAGCGATGCGAAGTGCAAGTGAAAAATGAGCCTAATCTTTGACCAGTTCAGAAGAGCTCATTTTGCAGGGAAGGCCAGTGAGGGAAGCGATGATCCGGCGACTTCTGTGGAGGAGCTCGTCGATGGGCTGTTCTGCGACTTCTTTGGCAGAAATCGCCGGTCCAATTCTCACTTGCACTTTTCCACCTCTAGGAGCCCACGCATCGCGAGGCCATGCCTCAAGGGAGCCGACAATGCCGATCGGTTGAATGGCTGCACCCGCTTGCTTGGCCAAGTGAAAAGCGCCCTTTTTGAAATGCCCAATCTCTGGGCGCCTTGCCCGTGTTCCCTCTGGAAAAACGAGAAGGGGGCTTCCTGCCCGAAGCTGGCGGGCCGCTTGGGCGATGGCTTCGGTGGCCTGGGTATGGTGCTGCCGATCGATAAAAATATCGCCTCGCCTTCGCATGACTTCGCCGAAAAGAGGCAAGCGACCAAGCTCTTGCTTGGCCAAAAACACAGGGATTTCTGGGAGAACGAGGAAAAGCGCAACCACATCGACATAACTTTGGTGGTTGGCGATCAGAACGAGGCGCTCCCCACGGATGTAGTGCTCAAGCCCTTCCACCTCGACCTCGATTCCCCAAAACCACTCGAGAACCCTTGCCCAACGGAGGATGTGGCGCGCGAGTTCTTCTTCGTTTTCACCAAGAAGCTGACCCATCAAGGCCAAGGCCGAAGCCCAGGCAGTCCATCCGTAAGTCACAAGAGCTCGGTCGATACCTGTCCATTTCATTGCAATCAAGCTAGCATGCCCATGGTGCTTTCGGCGAATCCAAGCAGTGGCCATGGGCTTTGGAAGCAAAAGATCAGTCTGGAAAAAAAGGGATGGGCTTTTCCACTTCTGGTGTTGCTGTCGCTGAGTGGGCAAGAACGCTCGCTTCACGCGCAAGTTGCCGAGCAGGCAGAACCACAAAGCAACACGGAACCTTCGCGTGAGCTTTTGGCTTCTCCCCCTAGGAATCCGCTCGATCGCATCGCCCTCGTGCTTGTTGGAGACTCAAACCCTGAAAGCCGTGCCTTCGCCCGAGAAATTGTGGAAATCCTCAAGGCCACCTACGCCTTTCCGGCCGATGAGTTGCTCGGTGCTTTGATCGGTGAAGACGGGATTCCAAGCGCAACCCGAGACCGCCAAAACCTTGGATCCAGTGAAAGCGAAGACATCCCCATCCTTGGTCGACTCGGCGACCGCAGCCAGGTTCCTCTTCTTTTGGTTCTTCGCATGCGAGAAGGAAAGTGGGAGCTCCTCGGATTTGATGTGCAGCGTCGATCTTTTTACGAGGGCAGCCTGCATGTTGAAAAGCCCATCGATCCGATGGCGATTCGCCGCTTCGTCCGATCACGGCTTCGCGCCTCCCTTCATGCAATGCCCCCTTCTGAAACCCTTCCCGCTTCCCCAGCACCCCCTTCTGACGACATGGGGCTTTGGCTTGAGCGGAATTGGCCTTTCATCTTGATTGGAGCTGCTTTTGGTGCTTTTTTTGCCGCTTTTGTCGCGCTAAGCCCTCCTTCCGATTCTCCACCGATCTTGCGCGTCCGCCTTGGAGGCGAGCCTTGAAATGAGGCGGGTTTCAATGAGGGCCAGTGCTTTGCTTCCCATGGGCCGAACTCCCCTTTGACCTCTTCTTGGATGATTACGAAAGGCGCAGAAAAAGAAATATTGAAAAGCCATAGAAATTTCCTTCTAATCCAAAAAGATCAATCGCAATTTGGAACTTTTTGTAAACGCAGTTATTCTCCCTTCTTCCTCTATGAAAATCGATAGCCCATGATGATGAAGAGATCTTTTGTCCTCCTCATATGATTCGGCCATAAGAGCAAAAATCTCCTGCAATTGGCTTTTTGAACATGCACTTTGAAAACATTCAAAAGCCTCAAAAGCTTTTTCTCAGGTTTCAAAGCAGAAAAATCAGGAACCCCAAAAACTCGCACGTCAAGCATGGCTGCTTGAAATGATTGATTTAGATTGAGCTTGTGTTCCTCCAATATCCTGGCTGGATTGAAGAATGGAAATCGAATTTTTATCAAGCGTTTTCCCTTTGATAGAAGCCTTATGGATTGTGCTTGTGATCATCTTTCTCGTGCTTGAGCGCCGCTCGCCTGCAGCGACGATTGCTTGGATTGTGGTTTTGGCTTGGCTTCCTGTGATTGGAATTGCGGTGTATTTCTTTTTGGGCCCGCGCAGGCTCAGGCGCCGGAAGCTCAAGCGCAAAGAGGGGCATCGGTTGGTGAGCCGTGCCATGCAGGCGCTTGATGCCGAAGTTGAAGATCCGCGTTTGACGAGTCTTGCGCGATTGGCCCTTGCCACAGGCGAATCTCCCCCTCTTTCAGCCACTTCGGTCTCGCTCTTTTTTGAGGGCGATACCCTCTACCAGGCCATGGAAGAAGCCATCAGAAAGGCTTCTCACCATGTCCATGCAGAGTATTACATCTTTGAAGATGACCCGGTGGGTCGTCGCTTTATCGAGCTTCTATCAGAAAAGGCCAGAGCAGGTGTGGAAGTGCGCTTGCTGCTCGATGCCCTTGGTTCCTATCGCTTGCCCCGCCAAAGGCTAGAGGCCTTGGTTCGTGCTGGCGGCCGTGTTGCTTGGTTTAATCCTGTTCGAGGAGTTCGCTGGCGCTTTGCCAATTTTCGGACCCACCGAAAGATTCTGATCATCGATGGAATGCATGCCTTCACTGGAGGCATGAACATCAGCGCAAAGCAAGCCAAATCTTTCTCTCGAGAGCTTGCGTGGAGAGACACCCACCTTGGCCTGTCTGGCCCTGTGGTTCGCGTGCTTCAGCGCATTTTTTTTGAGGATTGGTATTTTGCAAGTGGAGAGCTTATCCCTGCCAAACCCGAATTTTTCATCAAGCCCACCTGTCCTGAGGGAGGCATCCTCGTTCAAATCATTGGCTCAGGGCCAGATCGTGACCTTTCTCCAATCCATGCTTTTCTGTGCTCAGCAATCGGGCAGGCCAAAGAGCGGATTTGGCTTACGACTCCCTACTTTGTCCCTGATGAAGCGGCATTAAGTGCCTTGCTCAATGCCGGTCTCCGAGGGGTGGATGTGCGCGTGATTTTGCCCAAATCAAGCGATAGCCGCCTCGTCGACCTCGCGGCACGCTCCTATTTTCCCGACCTGGTTCGAGGCCGCATCCGTTTCTTCGAGTATCAACCGCGTTTCATTCATGCCAAAAGCGTGGTCATCGATCGGGAGCTTGCGATCGTCGGAACGGCCAACTTCGATAACCGCAGCTTTCGCTTGAACTTCGAGGTCATGGCCGTTGTATATGACGAAGGCGTAAATTCAGAACTGGGAAAGGCATTTCTTATGGACCTCCAAAATTCCAAAGAAGTGCGAGCCCACCAAGTCTATCGGAAAGGGATTTTGACAAGGCTTGGTGAAAACGGAGCCCGTTTGTTTTCTCCTCTGCTCTGAGGTGCCTTCCTGCCAAAGACGGAGAAAAGGAGTTTCTTAAGAGCCAAAACGCTTGGAAAATGCCCAAACGATTGCCTCAGCTCCCCTCGCCTCAAGCAAAGAAGGCCCCTTGCCTAGAACAACACGAAAAGGCTTCCCTCTCAGCCAATCAACATGAGGATCGGCCGTTCGAGCAAGCGCTTGAGAACGGCAAGGAAGCGCGCGCCAGTTGCGCCGTCAATTACCCGGTGATCGCACGAAAGGGTAAGCTTCATGCGCTTTCCTGGAAGGATTTGCCCTTTTTCCACAACCACTTCGTCCCGAACGCTTCCTACGGCAAGTATGGCAGCTTCTGGAGGGTTGATCACGGCAGCAAACTCTTCGATGCCATACATTCCAAGATTTGAAATCGAGAAGGTCCCTCCTTGCATTTCTTCTGGACGAAGCTTTTTTTCGCGCGCGCGCTCTGCGAGTGCGCGAATCTCTTGAGAAATGGTCACGATGCCTTTGCGATCGGCATCTCGAAGGACAGGGGTGACAAGGCCATCAGGCACAGCAACTGCAATTGAAATGTCAATGACCTGGTGATAGAGGATTTCGTTTCCCGCAAAGCTCGCATTGCACTCTGGCACTTCTTTGAGGGCCAAGGCCGTTGCTTTGACAACCCAGTCATTGATTGATGTTTTGGCGTCCTGGCCGCGGGCCTCAAGCTCGGCGTTGAGCGCCGCACGCTCCTCAAGCAGGCGGCCCATGTCCACATCAATCGTAAGGTAGAAGTGGGGAATGGTTTGCTTGGACTCGAGCAGGCGGCGCGCAATCGTCTTGCGCATCTGAGAGAGGGGCTTGCGAATTGGAGCGGGCCGCTCGAAAGGAGGAAGCTCAAAAGCAGGAGGCGCTTCTGCTTTTCCAATGAGGGCCTCGATATCCCGCTTGATGATGCGCCCACCTGGGCCACTGCCTTGAACCTGACGAAGGTCAAGGCCATGCTCACGGGCAAGCCGTCGCACCAGAGGAGAAGCAAGAAGGCGGGAGGGCTGGGCTTTTTCGGTCAATCCAGGCGCGGGGGCTGTGGTCACGCCTTTGGATGGCCCTTCTTGAGAAAGCTGCGCGACAGGTGGAGCCCCTTTGGGGCCACCTTCGTTGAGTGAGGCGAGAAGCGAGGAAATGTCTTCACCACGCGCGCCGATAATGGCAACGGGAGTGTCGGGGCGCAGCGTGCTTCCTTCCGGAACGAGAATCTTGAGGAGCACACCTCGATCAAAGGAGCGCCACTCCATCGTTGCTTTGTCGGTTTCGACTTCGGCAAGCAGGTCATCGACAGCGATTTCATCTCCTTCCTTTTTGTGCCAGCGGGCAAGCGTGCCCTCTTCCATGGTTGGAGACAACTTTGGAAGTCCGACGATTTTGGCCATTTCCGCTCCTTACTTCCGATAGAGCACGGCATCAACCGCCCGACGGATGCGGGCTTTGTTCACGATCACTTCATTTTCAAGGTTGAGGGCATATGGCATGGGAACATCGAGATTGGTCACACGGATGACTGGAGCGTCGAGGTAGTCAAAAGCCTCTTTTTGGATACGGTCAACAATTTCAGCCCCTGGCCCCCCATATGGCCAGTGCTCGTGAACCACGATGCAGCGGTTGGTGCGCTTGACGCTTTCGACAATCGTTGCGTGATCGAGGGGACGGAGGGTCCTGGGATCGATCACAGTGCAGAAGATGCCTTCTTTTTCGAGCTCGTTCGCAAGTTCCATGACTGTGGCGTAGGGGCGGCCCCACACAACGATGGTGAGATCTTTTCCTTCACGCGCAATCCTCGCCTGGCCAAAAGGTATTACCTCATCCTCGGAAGGATCAGGCACAGGCCCTTTTTGGTTGTAAAGGGTTTCACCCTCTAAAAACACCACAGGGTTGTCATCGCGGATCGCCGCCTTGAGAAGGCCCTTTGCATCGCGAGGGGTGGATGGGTAGACAACGTACAGGCCTGGAACGTTGGTGTAGAAGGGATCCACAGCATGGCTGTGCTGGGAAGCGACTTGGCGAGCGGAAGCGTTTGGGCCACGGAAAACGATTGGCACTTTGAGCTGCCCCCCGCTCATCTGGTACATTTTGGCGGCGCTATTGACAATCGCATCGAAGGCAATGAAAGAGAAGTTCCACGTCATAAATTCGACAATCGGCCGAAGCCCTGTCATTGCCGCTCCCACCCCAAGGGCAGCAAAGCCTTCCTCGGCAATTGGAGCGTCGATCACGCGCTGGGGCCCAAAACGTTCGATGAGACCACGGGTGACCTTATAGGCTCCCTGGTAGTATCCGACCTCTTCACCGATGATGAAAACGCGGGGGTCGCGCTCCATCTCTTCAGCAATCGCTTCGTTGAGGGCATCGCGGTAAGTGATCTCGCGCATTGCTCGTCTTCTCCCTCTCAGCCAATTCGTTCGGTTGGCTCAATGGGATAAGCGCCG
>JANWYL010000030.1:10087-10359 GCA_025056955.1 Sandaracinaceae bacterium
CAAATGCGATTGCGTCCTGAACTTCGGCTTCGACAGCTTCTTCGATGGCACGGATTTCGCTATCGCTCACTCCCCTCTCGAGGAGGCACTTTTTCGCGTGGGTCAATGGATCGCGCGTGCGTTTCATTTCTTCAACCTCTTCGGTGCTCCTGTACTTTCCTGGATCTGACATCGAGTGACCTCGAAAGCGGTAGGTGAGAATTTCGATGAGGGTTGGCCCCTCTCCTCGGCGTGCCCGCTCCACAGCCTCCCGCACACGTGCCTCAACGAGC
>JANWYL010000030.1:10369-17988 GCA_025056955.1 Sandaracinaceae bacterium
TTTGAGCGTGATGTCGCTCACAGGATTTGTGCGCTCAAAAGGAGTGCCCATGGCGTAGCGGTTGTTTTCGCAAATGAAAACCACAGGAAGCTTCCACAGTGCAGCAAGGGTCAGCCCCTCGTGAAATCCCCCAATTGGGGTGGCTCCCTCTCCAAAAAAGCAGAGCACGACTTCGTCTGTACCCAAGTACTTACAGCGAAAGGCCACTCCTGAAGCAATGGGAATGTGGCTTCCAACGATGGCATGGCCTCCGAGAAAGCGGCGCTCGGCGTCGAACATGTGCATGGAGCCGCCCAGGCCGCGCGACACACCGGGAGCCTTCCCGTAGAGCTCCGCCATGACAGCACGTGCACTCACTCCCCGCGCAATTGCATGCCCGTGATCGCGATATGCTGTGATCACAAAGTCGCTTGGGCGGATGGCATTTTCTGAACCGACAGCAATCGCTTCCTGGCCGATATAGAGGTGAAGGAAGCCACCGATTTTCCCCGAAAGATAGGCACGCGCGGCCTCTTCTTCAATGCGACGGATAAGAAACATCAGGCGATAGGACTGCAAAAGCTTTGAGTGGTTGACCGAGCTCAAGCCCACCTCCCTTTTTGGCTTGATCGATGCTAGCAATTCTTTGGCATTTGGCAGCCCAATTTGATTAGCAAAATGATTAGCAAAAAACGCCCCTGCTTGAGGCGCTCGCTTTGCTTGTTGTAAGGGCCGGCCCCACTAAGCCAAAAGCATCATGTCAAAGCCTTCTGGAGCCGCGGTCTTGATCTTCGGAGTTTGGCTGGAAGCGCTCGGAGTTGCTGCTTTTTCCACTGCATCCATGGCCCAAAAAGAGGAAACTCCAAACGAAGCAGAAAGCAGCGAGGTTGAAAACACCTCCATCCTTCCTGATCGCTACCACGAAGCCACTGAAAAGGGCTCCGAGGAAAATGAGCTTCCCCCCCCTCCTCCTCCCCGACCTCCATTTCGCCTGCGCGTGGGAGGAGGTGTGGCTGTTCCAGTCATGGGGGCAAGCGAGCTTGGCTTTCGGGCCCATGAAGAGCTCGAGTGGTCTCCAGAGGAGAGCGCTCCCCTTTGGATTGGATTTGGCGCCTTTCAGGTTTTTGCATCTCCCCTGATGTGGGGGATTTCTGGGCGAATTGGGCTTCTTGCTCCACTTGAACGAGAGCGCCGTCCTGCAATCGAAGCCGCCCTGGGGATTTGCCCAAGCCTGTGGGTGACTCAAGGCAGCCTGGCCTTTGATCTTGGGGGCGAGGGAGATCTGCGCTTTCGTTTTGAATGGCTGGAACTGCATCTCCGGCTTGGTTTTGGCGGAGCCAATGCGTGGCGTGCTTTTTGGGGAAGTGGAGGAATTGGGCTCACTTGGTAGGCAAAATCGCTTTCCAAATTTTCTGCTTCAAGGCCAAGCTACAGTTCATGACGAATCAAGCCATCAATATCGGTATCGATGAATCCAAAAGGCAAGCCATTGCAGAGGGTCTTGTCCGCATTCTCGCCACAACTTACGCCCTTTACTTTAAAACCCACTCCTACCACTGGAATGTGCGAGGTCCTCTTTTTGCCTCCCTTCATTCCCTGTTTGAAACCCAATACACTGAACTCGCACAGGCGGTGGATGAACTCGCAGAAAGGGTGAGATCCCTCGGGGTACTTGCGCCCTCAAGCTGGAAAGCACTTTGGGCCCTGAGTTCAATTCCAGACGATGACGAAGTGCCAGATGCGATGGAGATGGTGCGGCGGCTCGCCAAGGGGCACGAGGCGATTGCAAAGATGGCTCGCGAGCTTTTCAGCGTGGCCGAAGACTCAAACGATCAAGCCAGCGCAGACCTTCTCACTGCACGCATGAAAGCACACGAAAAGGCAGCCTGGATGCTCCGCAGCACAGCCGAGTGAATTTCATTGCCCACCTGCACAGCGAATGGGAGGTGGGCCGGGTAACTCAATTCTCGGGCGGGATGGGTCTTGGTAAGACGAAGGGTTGAGCTCGGTTTTGCGAGAGAGCACTTGAACGAAGGCCTCGCGGATGGGGGGGTCCTCTTCAAGCTCAAAGGCGAGGGCTTGCTTCCGAACTTGTGCAAAGATGCCATCGCCGCCTGTGGCAAGAAAATCCGAAGTCACGACATTGAGCTCCTCATCATCGCGGATGGGACTTCCATCTTCCCGCTTGAGCTGAACGCGAAGGTGTGGGCCCTCACAGAAAAAGCGCGCACGGATGCCAGAGATCGAAAGGTGGCTTCGGGAGGTTTGGGCGTTTTCGGCAAGAATCTGCGCAAGGTCCCTTGCCCGAAGACGCAAGTGAGCAAAGCGATTGTCGAAAGGAATGGCCTCAAAGAGAGCTCCGTAGGAAAGAGGCCCTTTTGGCAAGTCTGCGCGCAAACCACCACCATTGTAGATGGCCACATCGGCTTGAGGGTGCGCCTCTCGCATGAGATCGACAAAGAGGTTGCCAAGGGGGCACTCAGCATCCCTTCGGCGCCAAAAGGGCGCCACAAGCACAGGGCCAATTGGGCGTTCCATAAGGGCTTTCACCCTGGCTTGCGCCTCCTCAACATGGGCCTGCACCTCGGGATCTGCTTCAATCGGATGGCCCTCGTAGCGGATGGTGGTGCAATCATCACCCCTGCAGATGGCAGTTGGGGGGTAGAGGCGCTTTTCGATAATCCGTTTCGATTGCCTGTTCAAGACGAGGTCAATTCGACCAAAGGCCTGGCCGTAGGCATAGGACTCGATGATGGCAATTCCGGAAATCAGGTGAGCCATCGCCTGATGGGTGTGCCCTCCCACAATCACGTCGACGAGCCCTGATGGCAGGGCTTGGGCAATGTGCATGATCTCTTCGCTGGGATCGCAGGCCGATGCATCCCTTGGATCTTCGAAACGCTCGCACTTGCCTCCTGCATGCACGAGAGCCACGACAACGTGGGCTCCATTGTTGCGGAGCTCAATCGCCTCTTTTGGAATGGCCTCCTCGGGCGGAATGAGCTCGAGGCCTTTGACATTGGCCGCAAGGGTTGTGCGAAGGGTCTCTCTGGTCGAAGCGCCAACAATTCCAATCCGAATTCCGCTTCGTTCGATGATGATGTGGGGCAGGCTCGGGCGCTCTGGCGTGCCAAAATTTGCGATCCTTTTGCTTTGGCGTTCGAGGAGATTGGAAGAGAGAAAAGGAAAGGGAGCTTCCCTCACCCGCGCGCGAAGGGCCCCCCAAGGATCATCGTGCTCAGAGCGAGGAGAACTCAGAGGACCAAGCGGGCCAAAGTCAAATTCGTGATTGCCTATTGCAACCGCATCGTAGCCCAGTTTTTCGTAGGCTGCCACAACCACTGCCCCCTCGCTCAGGTTTGAAGCGAGGGTGCCCTGAAACATGTCCCCTGCATCCAGAAGAAGAAGCCCGCCACCATCTGCTTCTCTGATTCTCCGAAGAATGCGCACATAGCCAGCAAAGGCTGGCAAAACCTCGATGTGCCCATGGAGATCGTTTGTCCCAACAATTGTGAGAATCTGGGTGGAATTGGGCTTTTCTTGAAATTGTGATGAGGCCCCGCAGCCTTCCTCCCAGCCAGCCCCAAGCAAAAGACAAAGAAGCCACGCCCTTTTTTGCTTACCCCTTTGAACTTGGAGCATGCTTAGCTTTCTTCTGCGCCAGTTGCCAAGCGCCTCTCCTCCTCTGAACGACGCTCCCAGCGATCCACACGACCATCTCCATCGATATCGATGCCAATCCGCACGAGGTGCCCCTGCTCGTAGTACTCCCACCGATCTGGCTTCCATTCTGAGGGCGTGCTTCGACCTGTGAGATCCCGCTCGGCCCGAAAAGGCTTCCCCTCATCATCAAAAAAAAGCTTCGTATCGATGCGGCCATCGGCGTTTGTATCGAACTCTTGCCTCACGATCCGCCCCTCTTGAAAGAAGGTGAGCGCGTCGATTTGGCCATCAAAATCGCGATCCGCTTCTTCTCGAAGAGGACGGCCTTCGTCGTTGTAGTAGCGAACCATGTCCTTCCGCCCGTCACCATCGAGATCGACCTCCCTGCAAACGAGAATGAGGCGGACGGCAGGAGGATCCCCCATGCGTCGATAAACACGTCTTACATCTGGCCGATTGTCACCTGAGGTGTCATATTCCGACACCTCGCGATCGCTTCCTTGGGTGTCGCACCGACTCGCATCAGACGCAAGGACTGCGTGAGCCAAGGGAGTGGCCCTTTTTGATTGCTGGGGAGCCTGGCTTGCGCCACCACAGGCCATGGCAAGCATCAAAACCCCACCAAAGCCAAAGGCAAAAGAACGCTTCATGGCGAAACCTCTTGCGGTTGAGAAGGAGCCAAACTTGAAGAAGGAGCCTCACCCGAGGGAGGAGCCTCCGAAGCTGGCGTGCTCCCACCCCCTGGCGCAGGAGAGCCATCGCAGGTGAGAACACGTTCAGGGCGGCCAGCAACTTCCGGAGGAACTTCTTCAACGATTGGCTCGCCTCCAGGACGAGCGAACTCAATGCGTTTAAGCAGCCCATTTTCGAAGTGCTCGATGCGGTCTGGCTCTCCGTCGTTGTTTTCATCGTAACGGGCTTCAACAATCAAGCCCTGATTAAAAAACTCCCAGGTATCTGTGCGCCCCCCGTGGCGGCGGTCCCTCTCCGTACGCTCAAGCAAATTCGAGCGACACCACACCCACGTGTCAATCCGGTTGTCGAAGTTGGTGTCAAGCTCTCTTCTTACCGCCTCGCCGTTTTCATAGTAGGTGATCTGATCCACCTTGCCATCAAAGTCAAAGTCGTGCTCTTCACGAAGAATGCTCTCCCCATCGCTTGCAAAAAAGCGAGTCACATCAACCTTTCCGTCAAAATTCAAGTCCGCTTGAACACAACGCAATCGACCGTCCCGATAGACTTGCCTCCAGTCTGCTCGGCCATCTGCATTGGCATCGAGGGCACGGGCTTCCCCTCCCTCACACTGCTCGCGTATGGCGATATCCCCCCGGCTTCCAGAGGGAAGCTCAGGCACTTTTGTGTTTTTTGCCTGCCCTCCACAGGCAGTTACTAAGACACCCAAAACAACCCACCAACTCTGGCGCAACGAAGACATCCCACGCAACATTACAAAGCCCTGCGCCGCCGAGCAAGCGAGATGAGCCAGTTCCTAACGCCCGAAACCCCCTGACAATACGTGCAGTGGCATGCACCCCCAAAGTCGATTAAACTAACTGCACGGTCTCATTCAAGCGCTGGCACTTGAGTTCCTTGGGAGGAGGTCCTATGCCGAGGAAAAAGGTTTCAACCACGGTTTACATCACTCCGGAACAGGCTGAGCAGCTTCGGCTCCTCCACGAGCGAACCAAGGTACCGATCGCTGTCTACATTCGCGAAGGGATTGACATGGTTTTGGAGAAGCATCGGCATGAACTCCCAGGACAGCTGAGCCTTGATGTGGCACTCAATAAAGGCGAAAGCGAAAGCGAAAGGGTTCAGCACTTGAGCGCCTTGCGCAAGGCAAAGGCTTGAGGGCGTTTCGTCGTATCCCTCGACAAGGAGCAGGGATCCTCTCAATTCGGTTGCCATTGAGCAGATTTCGGGCCAATTCGCTTTTGATGACTTATCCCATCGATCGGATCCGCAACTTTTCGATCATTGCCCATATCGATCACGGAAAAAGCACACTGGCTGACCGCTTGCTTGAAAGGACGGGGGCGCTCTCAGAGCGCGAAAAACAAGACCAGTTTCTCGACAACATGGAGATCGAAAGGGAGCGGGGAATCACGATCAAAGCCCAAGCCGTTCGGCTTAAATACAAAAGCCAAAAGACGGGAGTGGAATACAAGCTTCATTTGATTGATACCCCAGGGCACGTCGATTTCAACTACGAAGTGAGCCGCTCGCTTGCGGCCTGCGAGGGTGCCATCCTTGTCGTCGACGCTTCACAGGGGGTAGAGGCACAAAGCGTCGCAAACGCTTACCTTGCGATCGAAAATGACCTCGCCATTATTCCTGTCTTTAACAAGATCGATCTTCCTGGTGCAGATCTTGAGCGGACGCGGCGAGAAGTCGAAGAAGTGATTGGCATCGATTGCTCAAATGCAATTGCTGCAAGCGCCAAAGAAGGAATTGGAATCGATGAAATCCTCGAAGCAGTGATTGAACGCATCCCACCTCCTCGGAGCCAAGGGCCAGATGCCCCTCTTCGCGCCTTGCTTTTCGATTCGTGGTATGACCCTTATCGAGGGGCTGTGGCCCTCGTGCGCGTGGTCGATGGAAAACTGGTTCGCGGCCAACGCATCCGGATGATGTCGACCAAAGCAGAGTATGAAGTCACCGAAATTGGCGTGATGGCTCCTTTCCCGACACCTCTTGAAGAGCTTGGGCCTGGGGAAGTGGGCTACTTTGCCGCAGGCATTAAATCCCTAAAAGACTGTCGAGTTGGAGATACCGTAACAGAAGCAAAACGCCCTGCCGAGCGGCCACTTCCGGGCTTTCGAGAAGTCAAGCCAATGGTCTTTTGTGGGATCTTTCCAACCGATGCCAACCAGTATTCCCAGCTGCGGGATGCCCTTGAGAAGCTTCAGCTGAACGACAGTGCGATTTCCTGGGAGCCAGAGACTTCTGAGGCACTTGGATTTGGATTCCGCTGTGGCTTCCTTGGGCTTCTCCACATGGAGGTGGTTCAAGAGCGGCTCGAACGCGAATACAATCTCGACCTCATCACGACTGCCCCAAATGTGGTCTATCACGTTTACCTCAAAGACGGGTCTCTCGTTGCCGTTGACAATCCATCGCGATTGCCTGATCCAGTGAAAATCGACCACATTGAAGAGCCCTATTTTCGAGTGTCCATTCACGTGCCAAGCGAGCATGTGGGAGCCGTGATCAAGCTTTGCGAAGAAAGGCGGGGCATCCAAAAAGACATCAAATACCCTTCAGAAAAGCGGGTGATTGTGGTTTACGAGCTCCCCCTTGCAGAAGTGCTTTTTGACTTCTTCGACCGGCTAAAAAGCGTAAGCCGCGGCTATGCTTCAATGGACTATGAATTTGCAGGCTATCGGCCAAATCCCTTGGTCAAGGTTGACATGCTCGTCAATGGCGAAAAAGTCGATGCCCTTTCTGTGATCGTTCATCGCGACAAGGCCTACTCCGTTGGCCGCGCCCTCGCTGAAAAGCTCCGCGAAGTTGTTCCACGCCAGCAATTCGAAGTCGCCATCCAAGCGGCAATTGGAGGGAAAATCATCGCTCGCGAGACCATCAAACCCTACCGCAAGGATGTGACCGCCAAGTGCTATGGCGGCGATGTGTCTCGAAAGCGCAAACTGCTTGAAAAGCAAAAGGAGGGGAAAAAGCGGATGAAAGCGATTGGCTCTGTGGACATTCCTCAAGAGGCCTTTCACGCCATTCTCAAGGTGGGATGAGGCCTGCCTTGGGAGTGCTTTGGTGGTCTACCCATCGCTTGCTTTCAATCCGCAGGATATGCCTGGTGCACGTTGCGCTCAATGCCATTTTGCCCTGGATTTCCGCAGGAGCCCCCACCAACTCCCCCCGGGCCAATCACAAAAGAGATGGGGGTGAGCTCTCGGTAGCGGGAGGCGGTGCCTGTTCCCCAAATCCCAACGCTTGGCCCTCCCCCTCCACCTCCTCCGCAT